>JAJYWW010000115.1 GCA_021791295.1 bacterium
GTCACAAAACGGAACTGAGGAATATAAAAAATGAAAAGACAAGGAAACGTAAACGGCAATTCATACACGAAAATAATTTCGGTTACAAGCGGCAAGGGAGGAGTCGGTAAAACGAATATCGTCTGCAATCTTGCCTATTGTTTTGCTTCTATGGGAAAAAGAGTTATAATAATGGATGCAGACCTGAGTTTAGGAAACGTTTCGGTTTTGATGGGCATGATTCCGAAACATAATATATCGCAGGTTATATACGGAGATAAGCAGTTAAGCGATATTATAATGACCGACCAGAACGGAATTATGATTCTTCCGGCCTCCTCCGGAATACCGGAACTTTCTAACCTTACTGAACCGCAGAAAATAAATCTTATGTCGAGATTCGACGAATTTGCCGGCAATTTGGAAGCCGGAGGACAGCCCATAGACGTTTTGTTAGTTGATACCGGAGCGGGTATATCGTCAAACGTTTTATATTTTAACCTCGCCGCAAGCGAAATATACGTTATAGTTACTCCGGAACCTACTTCCATTACCGACGCTTATGCCCTGATTAAGGTCTTAAGCACTAAATACGGCGAAAAGTATTTTTCTATTATAGTAAATAATGTAAAAAGCGAAAAGGAAGCAAAGGACGTTTATAAACACTTAAGTCTCGTTTCCGATAAATTTCTTAAAGTAAATTTAAATTATCTCGGACATATCGTAAGCGACGATAATCTTTCGCGTTCGGTGATAATGCAGAGGCCGGTTTCAAATATTTTTCCCGATTCAAAATCTTCTCAATGTTTTAAAAAATTGGCGTATAATATATTATCTCAAAAAGACAATAAAATATCTAACGGCAACATCCAGTTCTTCCTCAACAAACTGCTGACGTCGTTGTCGTAATTTAACTGCAGGGACAGAATTCAATTCTATCTCTGCCACAAAATGTATTATGCAAAAAATAGACGAAAAGTCAAAAAAATTAATAGAAGAAAATTTTAATCTCGTAAATAAAGTCGCAAACTTTATGTCGCTGAAATTTAACGGCGTCGTAAATAAAGACGATATTGTAGAATTTGGAATTTTCGGATTAATAGACGCGGCTATAAAGTTCGACCCGTCAAAAAACGAAAATTTTCGGTTTTATGCCGTGACGCGTATAAAAGGCACGATATTGGACAATGTCCGTAAACTTGATTATATGCCGAGAAACGTCCGCGAACTTTCGGGAAGAATAGAAAAAGTTTATGCTAAATTAGAACAGAAACATGGCAGAATGCCTTCCGACGAAGAGATTGCCGAAGAGTTAAACATAGGAATAGACGAGCTTAACGAAATGTTTTATAAAATAAGGGGAGCCTCTTTTTTAAACGACAAAGATTTTATATCTATGGATAAGCCGAAATCGGAGACGTTAGATACCATAGAAAGCAAAGAGCCTTCGGCTATAGACGTACTTTTAAAGGAAGAAAAGAAAAATATGCTTATAAAATATATAGATATGCTCGAAGAAGTTGAAAAAAATGTTTTAATGATGTATTATTACGATGAACTTACTTTAAAAGAGATAGGGCATATTTTAAATTTAACCGAATCTAGAATATGTCAGATTCATTCTAAATCAATTTTAAAATTGAGGTCGAAATTAAAAGCCTATGAATAAGAAAGAAATCGAAAAAATCGTTAAGTCGGGAAGCATCGACGAAAAAAAGAAATTAGTAGAACTTTTAGATTCCGAAAATCCCGAAACTGCCGAGTTTGCGCAAGATGCTATAATAAAAGGAACAGAAGGGCAGGACAAAAAAGAATTAGTCAAAAAATTAATGGACACCGCAGTTTCCTTGGATATAGGGATAAGGCTCAGGTCAAACGCTTTCGACGTGTTAAAACGGCTTGCTATGCATGACGGCAACTTTCTGATCGATTTTGCGGGCAAAAACAAAGGAAAATACGACAGAATTACAGCCGAATTAATAAGATACGGAAAGTTCGACCCTGCCGACCTGCCGAAAGAAGTTTTAAAAACTCTTGCGTCGAGCTCCGACGAAATTACCAAAGCAAATGCTATGGAATCCATCGGTATATTAAAAATTAACCTCGGCGGTTTATTGATTAAATCGTTAAAAGAGGTTAAAAGCAATTTTTTCGTGTTGTCGGCGGCAGTTTTTGCCGTAGGAGAACTGAAACTTAAAAAAGCTTTTCCCGCATTAAAAGAATTGTTTTTGAAAGCCGAAGACAGAGTGGTTAAAAACGTAATTATAGAATCTCTTTCTAAAATAGGCGGGGACGAAATTATAAATTTTCTGCTTGACGTTTTAAAAAATAACGTTAAATATAAATTAGATAAAGTTTATATTCTTAAAGGTCTTTATAAATTATGCATAGCGGACGAGTGCAGCGCAGGCGAAAGCGGCGACGTAAAAACGAAAATGTATATCCGCCTGTCGAAAATGAACCTGAAAATGAGTTTATATCTGCTGAACGATTATGAAGAAAAAGATGCGATAGACGCTATTTTGTGCTATTTTTCGATTATGAATCATAAAAAATCCCAAAAATTGTTTCAATTTATTTTTGAATATTACAAAAAAAATGAAAGCTTAGACGAAAACGAGTATAAATACATTAAAGAAATAATAAAAAAATTGGCGAGACCTAAATTTATAACGGAATTTTTAATGACATTAAGCCCTTCTTCTGAATATAACGATAAAATGGATATACTTATAGACGTTTTATCGGAAGATGCGTATAAAGACATAATAGACCTTCTTGTTTTTTATGCAGACAAAAAGCTTTTCGTCGAAGTAAAAATTCTGCTTTTAAAATATTCGGCTAAACTCAGCGGAGCTTTATACGAGCGCAGGCTTATCGAAGAGGTAGCCGGCAGCTATATAGGCGACGCTAACGGCGACGTAAGAAAATATGCCGTAAAACTTGTGGGTAATTTCCAATATGCGTCAAAATATATTGAAAAGTTTTTTGAAAATCTTCTTAAAGAGAAATATGCCGACGTAATAGACGCTTATGTAGAAACGCTTTCCAACTTTGCGGCGCAAGATAAAAACGGAGATTATATTAAATTTTTCATTAAAAATATTTCTTCCAAAAACGATAATGCGGCTGAGTACGCGTTAAGAATACTCTCTTCCGATAAAATAAGCCTGAATGCCGGACAAATCGCCGATTTTTATTCGACGATAGCTTTATTTAAAAATAAACCTTTAAGTTTAAAAAGACTGCTTGCAAAAAGCCTTGGAAAATTCGATTTGATAAAACATAAAGACGAAACGGCTTTTCTTTTTAAAGAAAACGACGAAGAAACCAGGTTTAACTATTTGGAATCCCTTTTATCTGCAGGAGAAAAAAAATCGCCGGTTTACTTAGACGCGCTTAAATCGGGCGGTTTTTCCGAAATTTTCAGATATAAAGTGGTGGAGCTTATTCAGAAAACAGGCGCAAAAGATATATTCGACAAACTTGCTTCCCTGCTTCCCGCCGAAAAAAGCAAAATGGTTAAAATTGCCCTTCTAAAAACGCTTCACGTTTTAAACAAAGAAAAATCTAATTCTATTATTAAAAAATATAATTCTTCAAAAGACGAAGATATAAAGAATTTTTCGATAGAATTAATTAACGGATGATTAATAAATAAAACGAATTTTAATGGAATATTCTAATTTAAATTTATCCGACGACGTTTTTAAAAAGCTTAAGGATATGATTTACGAAATATCCGGCATATTTTTCAGCGACCAGAAGAAATATCTGCTGGAAACGAGACTGTCTAAAAGGATTTCGGTTTTAAACCTTTCTAATTTTGAAGATTATTACAACTATTTAAAATATTCGCCTCTTAAAAATACCGAGATAAAAGAGCTTTTAAACAGCATAACTACCAACGAAACCAGTTTTTTTAGGGATATGCCCCAGCTGGAAGTTTTCGTGGACGTTTTAAAGCAGATAATTCAATCGTCCGGAAATAACGCTATTAAAAATATAAGAATATGGAGCGCCGCATGTTCTACCGGAGAAGAACCTTATACCGTCGGAATTTTAATTAAAGAAAATTTTTCCTCGCCCGCGTCCGGCATAAAATTTGAAATAGTAGGCACCGATATAAGCGAAAAAGTTCTTGAATCGGCAAAAAAGGGCATATATAACGGATATACGCTGAGAAACGCATCGCAGGCTATTCTCGGCAAATATTTCGTAAAAACAGACGACGACGAATATAAAATTAAAGATGAAATTAAAAATATGACTACTTTTGGAAACGTTAATCTTATAGACGGCAATGAAGTAAAAAAATATGGTTCGTTCGATATTGTTTTATGCAGAAATGTTATAATATATTTTGATGCGGAATCGAAAAAGAAAACTATAGAAAATATATACGAAAGTTTAAAACCGGGGGGGTATCTGTTTTTAGGACATTCGGAGTCGCTCCACTCCATATCTTCGCTATTTAAGTTAGTAGGGTTGGGCAAAACCCCTCTATACAAAAAAGAGTAAGTAAAAGAGGCATAGTCATGAAAAATTATACCGTATTGATCGTCGAAGATTCGATAGTCGTCATAAAATTTTTAACTATAGCTTTCAAAGATGCCGGGTTCAAAGTAAAGACCGCACAGGACGGATTTGAAGCGCTGGAAAAAGCTATAAAGGAAGATATTAATCTTATAGTTACGGATTTAAATATGCCGCAAATGGACGGCATAACGCTGTTAAAGAATCTCAAAGAAAACGACGATACTAAAAAGATTCCGGTGATACTTATATCGTCTAATATTCCCGGTAAAAATGAAATAGCGGGAAGTTTTGCTTATTTACAGAAGCCTTTTAAAGAAAGCGAGATAATACGCCTCGCCAAGAATGCGGTAAAATATCAATAATATTATTTAAATAATATATTGATTAAGATATAAATTTTTATTATTATATATTATTAAAATAATACGGCAGATATTTTATTTTAAAGCATTAACAGGGGATAATTAAATATGGCTTTAGATTTATCGATGAGAATTCTCGTAGTGGACGATTTTTCGACTATGAGAAGAATAATAAAAAATATTTTAAAACAGATAGGTTTTTCCAATGTCGACGAAGCCGAAAACGGGCAGGCGGCGCTTGCCAAAATAGGCGACGGCGGCAATTACGACTTCGTCATTTCCGACTGGAATATGCCGGAAATGACCGGAATAGAATTATTAAAAGAGGTAAGGGCAAATGAATCTACTAAAGACCTGCCTTTTTTAATGGTTACCGCCGAAGCTAAAAAAGAAAACGTCGTAGAGGCGGTTAAAGCCGGCGTTAATAATTATATAGTAAAACCTTTTACCGCAGAAGTGCTGCAGGAAAAAATTTCAAAAATTTTCCCGGATTAATTTTATTTAATTTTTTAAGGAAGGTCAGAATGATTGACGATTCGATGCAGGAAATTGTAAACGACTTTATTCAGGAAGCTCTTGAGCTTCTCGACAGTCTTAACGAAAATTTTATAGAATTGGAAAAAAATCCCGAAGATAAAGAAATTTTAAATACTATATTCAGGGCCGCGCATACAGTTAAAGGTTCAGCGGGATTTCTTGGCTTCCAAAACATCGTCGAACTTGCGCACAGCGCCGAAAATATTCTTAATAAATTAAGGCAGGGCGAAATAACCCTTACTTCCGAAATGACCGACTATCTTTTAAAAACTATGGACATTCTTAGGTCTATGATAGTAACCGTTTCGGAAACCGGCAGCGAAGGCGAGCCGCCTGAAGGCAATGCGGAACTTATTAAAAAACTTAACGAATTGTCGGAAGGAATCGGCGGCGGAAAAGCAAAAGAAACGCCGGCCGCAGTTTCAAATTCCAATACGGTTGCCGCCGCTCCGGAGACGCCGGTCAAAGAGGCTGCAAATGCCGGCGATAGCGATAAAGAAAAAACAAAGACCGTAGATTCTGCCGATAAAACGCACGATTCAGGAAAAAAGAAACCAAGAAGTCTTGGTGACATACTTCTTGAGGATAATCTTATTTCAAAGGAAGAATTAGAAGAGATTTATAAAGAAAAAGAAGAAGAAGAACATATGACGGAGAAAATTTCCGCAGTGCCGGAAGTTTCGGCGGAAGAAATACCTCATCCTTCCGCATCGGCTGAAACTTTTCCGCCTGCTGAAGAAAAACAAGTTTCTGCCAAACCTGAGGAAGAGATTAAACCTAATCCCGTCACGCAGAAACCGGTTTCTGCCGCAGCCGCTAAGCCTGCTTCTGCCGCTCCTGCAGTTTCTCCTGCCGCAGAAATTAAAGAAACCACTATAAGGGTAGATATAGAAAGATTAGACAACGTTATGAACTTAGTAGGAGAACTGGTTCTTGCAAGAAACAGGCTTTTCAACATATCTTCAAAACTGGAAATAAAATATGCCGACGACGATCTTTCTTCCGCCCTTGCGCAGGTAGTGGCAGGGCTCAATCTTGTAACGACGGATCTGCAGCTTGCCGTTATGAAAACGAGAATGCAGCCGGTAAAAAAAGTTTTCAGTAAATTTCCAAGGATGGTAAGAGATCTTTCTAGAGAACTCGGCAAAGACATGGAGCTTCTAATTTCCGGCGAAGAAACCGAACTCGATAAATCCGTTATCGAAGAGATAGGGGATCCGTTGGTTCATTTAATCAGAAACAGCGTCGACCACGGAATTGAAGACAAAGAAACCAGAAAATTAAACGGAAAACCAGAAAAAGGAACTATAAAGTTAGGCGCCGAGCATGAGGGCAATTACATTATTATATCGGTTATAGACGACGGCAAAGGAATGGACCCCGCAATAATAAAAAGAAAAGCGGTAGAAAAAGGAGTAATAGACGAAAAAACCGCGGCGGCCCTTTCCGACAAAGATGCTTTAAATCTTATTTTTGCTCCCGGTTTCAGTACAAAGGACAAAGCTACCGAGATATCGGGAAGAGGCGTAGGAATGGACGTCGTTAAGACGAATATTCAAAAACTTAACGGTATTATAGAAATTAATTCTACTCCCGGACAGGGTTCTTCAATAATATTAAAGCTTCCTCTTACGGTCGCAATTATACAGACTTTAATAGTAGGCATAGGCGACGAAGTATTTGCCATACCTTTAAATTCGGTAGTAGAGACTTTAAGAATCAAAGAATCGACTATACAGACTATCGATAAGCACGAGGTTATAAATTTAAGAAAATCGGTACTTTCATTGTTAAGGCTCGGAGATGAGTTCGGTGTAACCGAAAGCGCCGTTTCTACGGTAAATCCTAAATCTTCCGACAGGGAAATTTATGTAGTAGTAGTCGCGCTTGCCGAGAAAAAAATAGGGATAGTAGTGGACGACCTGTTCGGACAGGAAGAAGTCGTCATTAAATCGCTTGGAGATTACCAACTAGGGTACAAAGGCATTTCCGGCGCTACTATAACCGGAGACGGCAAAGTAGTTTTAATTATCGACGTTGCGTCTATGATAGATGCCGTAAGCTTAAGATAAGTTAAGTTAATTTAAAATAAATAAATTATACCGATAAAAATTATTTTAGAAAGGAGTTTTAATTTTATGGCAGAACCTATAAGGGTTTTAATAGTAGACGATTCGCCTTTTATGAGAAGGGCTATAAGCTCTTTTTTCGACGACGTCGACGATATTAAGGTCGTTGGAATGGCTAAAAACGGCGAGGAAGGAATACGTCAAATACAGGAGTTAAAACCGGATATAGTTACTATGGATATAGAAATGCCAATTATGGACGGAATTACCGCTCTTAAGATAATTATGGAAAAGTATCCTTTGCCTGTAATAATGCTTAGCTCTCTTACGGAGGACGGAGCTAAAGAAACATTGGACGCTTTAGATATAGGGGCAGCCGATTATATTCCAAAAAACCTTTCCAACGTATCGCTTAATATTTTAAAAGTAAAAGACGATTTAGTTTCTAAAATAAGAGCTATAACGGCAAAAAAATATTTTTTCAGGAAAACGGAAAGGCATGAGCTGGAACCTAAGGCTAATATAATTAAGCCGGAAGGAACGCCGATAGAGGCTTCCTGTATTCGCAAAAACGGCTGTAAAATAGATATAGTCGCCATAGGCTCTTCTACCGGCGGACCAAAAGCTCTGCAGGACGTTATACCTAAAATTCCGGGAAATTTTCCGGTGCCTATTATTCTTGTCCAGCATATGCCAAAAGCGTTTACGGGTTCTTTCGCCGAAAGGCTGTCGTCTTTATCCCGCATAAAAGTCGTAGAAGCGTCCGGAGGAGAAATAATAAAACCGGGAAACGCATATCTGTCGCCGGGGGATAAACATCTTTCTATAGTTAAAGACTTAAAGGAAGGTTATAAAATTTCGCTTTCTACGGAGCCGGAAGATCTTATTAACAGGCCGTCCGTTTCGGTTATGATGGAATCGGTAGCAAAATTATATCCGGGCAAGGCTCTCGGCGTTATACTGACGGGCATGGGTTCCGACGGTCTTGCCGGTATGAAAAAAATTAAAGAGAGCGGCGGCAGAACCATAGCGCAGGACGAAGCTACCTGCGTTGTTTACGGTATGCCGAAAGCCGTAGTGGATGCCGGAGTTGCCGATTCGATTCTGCCGATATATAAAATATCCGACCAAATTATTAGAGAAACGGAGTGCTGACTATTTATATTATAGATAAACATATATAATTTCAGGAGGAACAGGATTTATGGATACGGAAAATAAAAAAAACGCAGTTTCCGCAGGGGAACATTCTTCATCGGACGAAATAGTCCAGCTTGTTACTTTTAAATTAGGCAACGAAGAATTTGCGCTGGATATTTTAAAAGTTCAGGAGATAAACAGGGTAGTCGAAATTACAAAAGTTCCGAAAGCTCCGGATTTTGTAGAAGGAGTAATCAATTTAAGGGGAAGGGTTATACCTATAGTAGATATAAGAAAGAAATTCCATCTTAATATTAAAGAAGCGACTAAAGAAACCAGAATTATCGTAGTAAACATAATGAATAAAACTATCGGTTTAATCGTGGACAGCGTGTCGGAAGTTTTAAGGATTAACTCTTCGACCATACAGCCGCCTCCGCCGTTAATAGCAGGACTTGATTCCGACTACATTAAAGGCGTAGGAAAACTCGACGAAAGACTTATAATACTTTTAGATATAGACAAGATATTTACGACGGGAGAGCATAAACTTATTGAAGGCATGATAAAGTGATTTAAATGAAATCTCCGTATATCTTCGCAACCGCAAACCAGAAGGGAGGAGTGGGCAAAACTACTACTACTATTACGCTTGGAAGCTCTCTTTCCGTTTTCGGATGCAGAGTACTTTTGATAGATTTAGACCCTCAGGCAAGCCTTACGAACCACCTTGCCGTCGAGCCGGAAAAGCTTGAATATTCCGTCGCCAACCTTATAATGTCGGATTCTATAAATCCGGCAGACGTCCTGATAAACAAATACAGACTTAAGAACGGCGGATGTTTAGACCTTATACCGTCTAATATAAATCTAGCGAGAATAGAGGCGGAACTTTCCAACTCTAAAGGCGGCGGTTTAAGGCTTAAAGAGAAATTAAAGTTTTTCTACGATAATTACGACTATATATTAATAGATTCTTCGCCTGCGTTGAGCGTACTGCTTATAAGCGCCGTAGCGGCATGCGATGAAATTATCGTTCCAGTAATGTCCGATTTTTTATCGGTCAGGGGCGTCGAGCTTCTGCTTTCTACGATAGATAAAATAGAAAAGGCTCTCGACTATAAATGTTCTTATAGGCTTTTAATTACTATGTTCGATAAAAGGACTAATTCATCGTTGAAATCTCTTGAATACTTTAAAAATAAATATAAAAATACGCATTTTCATAGTATAATTAACATAGATACCAGATTTAAAGACGCAAGCATGCTCAGAAAGCCTCTTACTTATATCGACGTGCATGCAAGAGGCGCTATGGATTATATTAGCGTAGCGAGAGAAATAATAGACGGTTTTAACAGTTCCGTCGAATCGGGGGAGGAAGGCAAGATATGAATAATACTTATAATCTATTTGATTTAAAATTTGCTAAAGCCGCAGGTTCCGATATAGTTACGCCGTGGATAGACGACCTTTTAGATAAAAAAAGCGGCGAAAACGGCGATGCAGGAAAGCAGACGGCTCAGATATTATCCTATCCGGTAGACAGAATACTTTCCGTCGAGGCGGAATTTTCCGCTTTAAATCCGCCGCCTGAAAGCGAAACCCCCGATATACGCATAATATCCGCGCACGTTGCGGATAACTTAGAAAAAAAAGGATTAGATTTAAACGCCGCCGCAATGCAGCAGACGGCTAATTTTCAAATGCAGGCGGAAAGCGTTCAGCCCGATCCTTATTTTGACCTTGAAAAAGAAGTATCTTATTTTACGTTTATTGCAGGAAGTTCTTTTTATGGCATTCCGGCTTTAAATATTAACGAGATTATAAAATATAAAACTCCGGTTAGTATTTTTTCAAAAAAAGCAGCTCATCTCGGTATAATTTTATACAGGAACAGAATGGTGCCGGTTTATGATTTTTACCTGCTTTCAAACGGAAGCATAGACATCAAAACTCCCTTAAAATATATTGTAGTGTGCGCATATAACGACAAGTTTTTCGGATTGGCGGTAAACGAAATAAAAAACATAACAGCCGTAAAAAATAAAAACATTATAGCCGGTTCGTCTTTCAAATTTAAAAACGTTAACGGTATAACTTCCGGAGTTTTCGAGGATGCAGAAGGAAAATTTTATTCGGTTATAGACTTAAAAAACGTCTATTCTTATTTAATATCGTAATATATAAACAAACAACGGTGCTCTTATGATAGATACCGTGGAACTTCAGCAGATTATTTCAAATCTTCCGCAAATAGAAAAAACGGCGGCTTCTTCCCATATACTTGCGGCAAATTCAAACGCTATAACTCAAAAAGAAATGGAAATAGTCGATGAGACTAAGCTTAATACCGTAGTAGAATTAAGCGAAACGCTTGAAGCGGTCAACGATAAGGAAAAAGGAAAGAAACGCGATAATGAAGAAAAAAATAAAAAAGATATGAACGAAGACGAAACTGAAAATGAAAGCGAAGCCGGAAAAGATCATATAGATATCGTAGCATGAACTTTATTATCGACGGCAATGCAGGTTATCTAAGCGTTATAGGCAATGCTAAAGATTTAGCAAAAAATGCTTCCAGCGACGTTACGCGGATACTTTTTGGAGCAATAAAAGGGGATTCCGCAAAATCAGGCGCATTAGTAAAGGCAGGAGATATAATATCAGCCTCATTAGTCGATGCTTCTGTTTCAGAGAACGGAAGTTTTACGGGAATTATAGATATAAACGGAAGTTTATTGAAATCCGTTATAACCGAAGACCTTTATAACGAATTCGTTACCGGAAAAACGTTTAACGGCGAATTCGGCATTCCTATAAAGCTGCTGTTAAGCAGTATTAACGGAAAATCGCAGGGTAAAACGAATCAATATTCAGGCGGAGCAGAGACGCAAGACATATTGGGAAATACGGTAAATTCATCGCCTGAGTTTAATATAGTTTTTAAGGTTTTAAACGAAGCGTCGGGCGAAAATGCAGTCAATATTCAAAAAACTCTTGATTTATACGGCAAAGCCGTTGCCGAAAATATTCAGGGGAAATTTGAAACTCTTCTAAATTCCTTAGGTTCCGAAAATTCACAAATAAGTTCAGGTTTATCAAACGAAATACAAAATATTCTTCAAAATGCGGCTCAGAATATATCCGTTTCGGTTAAAGGCAATTTTGCCTTTATACATATAGATTTTGGAGGTTCCTTCGGTCTTTCGACCGTGATTTTAACTACCGGCGGCTCTAATTATAAAGTAAAAAACGAGGATGAAAAAGAAAGCGGTAAAAAAAATCCGGCTAACTCCAAAAAAAAATATCTGTTTATGATAGAAATAAACTTAAAAAATTTAGGAAAACTAAAACTTTTTTCCTATTATTACGACAAAAATTTAAGCATAAAATTTGAAAACTATACCGGCGCTTTTAAAAAAAAATTATCCGAAAACTTAGAATTATTAAAAGAAATGATGTCTGCGGACGGAATAAAACTTAACGATATTTCTTTTAAAAACATGAAATTAAATAAGCAAAACGAAGTGTATGACGATGCGGAATCCGCCGCCGGACAGCCTAATCAAGCATCCGTAAATATGAACGACTCCGACCCTTACGTATTTTTAAACGGAAAAATAATAGATGAAAGAATTTAAAAAAA
>JAJYWW010000170.1 GCA_021791295.1 bacterium
GTTTTTATAATAATATCGCAAAATTATAAAATGTCAAATTAATTTTTTTTATTTTTTTTATAAATTTTCATGCATGAAATTTCTGTAGCGCTCGAAATAATCGATACCCTTGAAGACAACGGATATTTAACCGGCGTAAAGAAAGTAGATTCGATTAAACTTATTATAGGCAGATATTCGGGAATAGACAAAAATTATCTGTCTTTCGCGTTTCAAAATATCAACGACGAAAGATTTAAAGAGGTTTCGCTGGAGTTTATTTTAAACGATTCCGATGAAATTAAAATAGAAGAAATTATAGTAGATTGATTTATTTTATATTTATATAAGGAGGTTTTTATGCCTAATTATAACGGTGTAAACAGAGGCGGCGCAGGCACGGGCATAGGAGCGTTTGGAAGCGGCGGCGGCAAACATTTAGGCAGAACGGGAACGGGCGGAAGGTCTTTAACGGTACGTCTGAACGCTTTAGAATCGAATGAAGTTATCGCCGGAAAAAATAAAGCGTTATTCGGGAAGGCTTTTGTTATGAATTTTTTAAGCTCGCCGGGGTCGGGAAAGACTTCTTTGCTGGAATCCCTAGTGCCCGTTTTAAAATCCGAAGGCTTAAATATCGCAGTTATAGAAGGCGACGTCGAAACGGATTTGGATAAACGCCGGATAGACGCTTTAAACATCCCCGCATATCAGATTATTACCAACGGAACATGCCATTTAGACGCAAATATGGTGCATACGTCTTTAGATAATTTAAATATAAAAGAAGCCGACGTAATTTTTATAGAAAACGTCGGAAACCTCGTATGTCCGACTTCTTACAATCTCGGAGAAGATATGAAAGCGGTCGTGCTTTCGGTAACCGAAGGCGACGATAAGCCGTTAAAATATCCTGCGGCTTTTTATAAATCAAAAGTTATGATAATAAATAAAACAGATCTGCTTCCGTTTCTCGACTCGGATGTTTCAAAAATAAAAGAAAATGCGGCGTCTATAAATAAAGAGCTTATAATTTTTGAAACGTCCTGCAAAAGAAATATAAACGCGCACGGCGGTTCGGTTGGCGGCGCGGACGGCAGTATGGACGATACAGGCGGTTCGGATAGATTAAATAAAGGTATTTTAGACTTTGCTTCATTCATAAAGGAAAAAGCAGGATTAAAAGCCGCGGAGTTTAAAGGCAGCGGCGGAGGCGCAGGTACCTATTTATAAATAAAAATAAAAATTATAAATATAAAAACAAGATTAAAATTTAACTAAATAATAATTAATTGTAATTGAATAAATAAATTAAAATGAATATTTGTGCGGCGGGAGACGTTCACGGAAGAATAGATAAATTTTATAGTTGCGTAAATAAATTCGAGTCGGAACTTAAAATAAATTTTGACGTTATTTTGCAGGTCGGCGATTTCGGTATATGGGTCAATGCGGATTATCACGACGGCGTTACTAAATTTCATAGCGGAACGGGAGATTTTCCGCGCTGGTATAGGGAAAAGAAAACCGCTCCGGTTAAAACGTATTTTGTAAACGGCAACAACGAAGATTTTAATTTTCTTAGTTCGGTTAAACTATCGGGCGATTTAGAAATTATTAAAAATCTTTTTTATATTCCCAACGGCACCGCAGCGGAAATAAATATTGGCGGCGAGCGGCTTATTGCAGCCGGTATCGGCGGAAAATACGACCCCGAACATTTTAATCATAAAGAAGCTGACAGATATTATACTAAAAACGAAATCGATAATTTGTTAAGATACGCAGACGAAAACATAGATATTTTTATTTCGCACGATGCGCCTGAAGGAGTCCTTATAGAAGACAACGATAAAAACAGTTATTATCCTAAGGCGGTCGGACTTAGGGATTTAATATTAAAAATAAAGCCTAAAATGGTTTTTTTCGGACACCACCATGGAATATGCAAATCCGAAATCGAAGGAATACCCGTTTACGGATTAAACGTGCTGGCCCACAAAGGCGCTTTGCTTTCGACCGTTATGAAATATAAGACCGACAATAAAAATAATACAGACGGCGGCGAAAATATATCTAAAACGGTAAAATACTTTGAAACGCCGGTTATTAAATAACATGGGGTAAAAAAATATCGGCATTTTTTATATGCGCGAAATCAAATAGGTATATATGTATATTTAAAAAACTTAAGCGGAAAAAAATATAAAATTAAAAAAGAGATTTTAATGGAGCGGGAAACGGGACTTGAACCCGCGACCCTTACCTTGGCAAGGTAAATCCCTTAATATATAACTTATTTATTTTATTAATTAATTTATATTCTAAAAAATAGGCTTATGCGAAATTGTATTTTTAATCTTCTGTATGATTTTATGTATTTTGCAAATATTGTTCTAATAAGACCCTTTCATTAAAGAATATTAAATTGAAACGTCTAAGGTCATTCTCTTGATTATTATACTTTTATTGCTTATTTATATAATTTAAAGCCATTTTATTAATTTCTGTTACGAACTCTTTTGCTTCTGTTAAAGAGTTTCCGACTTCATCCTTATTAAATTTTACAAAATCTCCATAATCGCCTGTTTGTCTGTTTTCAAAAGCGTTACTTAGAATTTTGTAATATTTTTTATCAATTATACCGCTATGGATATAAACTTTGTTGAATTCGCCTTTTAATACGCCGTGATTCTTTGTCGAAAAATTTCTAGTTAACATTAATGCTTCAACTGAATAAAAACAAGCGTAATAAATCCTGTTAACCGCTAAAATTAAATGGTTTAATTCTAAAGCCTCTTTGGCTTCTATTATAGTTTCATTAGCTCTGTTTATTCTGTATTTTATTAATGCAGATTTGTCTTTTTCCGGCAAAGTCATAACTCTATACCTTCTTTTCTAATATTTTGATATAACGGAACGATTCCTGCAAGATTTGTTTCGACGTAGCTTTTATTTTTAACTTGAAAGTCTATAGAAACGCAATATTTAACCTGAATGTCCGTTAATATGTCTAATATTTCATTTTTAACTTTTTTATCCACCGGCAAGAAATAAAGTTTTTCAAGTTCTTCAAAGGATATGCTTTTATTTATTTGGCGATTATCTTTAATAATAATCATTAGATCTATGTCAGAATATTCGTCGTAATCTCCTCTTGCTTTAGAGCCGTAAAGTATTATCTCGGCATCAGGATATTTTTCCTTAATCTTTTCTTTTAATTCAGAAAGAGCTTTTTTCTCTGTAAATGTAAGATAATTTGAAACCTCTCGACCCGAAAGATTACCTTTTATGTTTTTATCTGTTATATTTTCCATAATATAATTATAACATATTTTTAATTTGTGCAGTATTCGCTTAATTCTTCTTCTATCAAAATTAAGAAATTACGTCAAGATAGGATATTGCTTAGAAAGGCTTGTTTACTGCTGTTTTGAATGGAGCGGGAAACGGGACTTGAACCCGCGACCCTTACCTTGGCAAGGTAATGCTCTACCACTGAGCTATTCCCGCATTCGTGAGAAAGACAAAAGTTAAATTGGTCATTTAACTTATTATTATATTAAAGTATATTTTAAGTATTTTGTCAATAGCGTAAAAATAAGTCTCAGCCTTTACCTAAAATATGAATAATTCTAATAAATTATTATTATGAAATTTATTATTCCGGAACCATAGTGAATTTAATAATAGCTGCGCCGCAAACTGGACATACCCAGAATGAGGGGAGTTTTTCAAAAGGCGTTCCGGTCGGTATTCCGCCGTCGGGGTCTCCTTTTTCTGGGTCGTATATATAATCGCATACTTCGCATCTGTATTTTTGCATTTTAATCTTCCTTGTTTTATATTTATTGTATATAATTTTTTATTTTTTTGAAACTATCGTAAACGACGAAGAATATATGGGCAGTGTTTTTATGTCTTTGAAACCGGACGATTCAAGGGCTTTTTCTGCTTCTTCCGTAGAAACCCTTTCAGACGGCGGCGGCCCCATAACGGGGTTTGGGTCCTCTTTTTTCCAGTCTAAAAGGAAAAATGTACCGCCGTCTTTTAAAACCCGTTTAATTTCTTTGAGATAATCTATTTTATTTTCTATTTCGTGGAAAACGTTTGCCAGAAGCAAAATGTTTACGGAGGAGTCTTCGAGGGGAATGAAAAATTCCTCGCATTTTACGCATTTGATTCTGCAGGAACCGGTATCCGTTAAGTCTATATCTTTATCTTTTTTAAGTTTGCCGTTAAATACGCCGAGCATTTCTTCGCTTATGTCTAAAGCAAAAAGAATAAATTTTTTATCTTTAAAAGTTTTAGCCCTTTTGGCAAGCGGTATAGAGAAAAAACCGCTTCCGCAGCCGAGGTCTGCAAACGTTACCGCCTCCGAATTTTTAAAATATTCTACGGCAGTTTTTTCTATTTCGTTTACGATAAGTTCCGGAGGCATAAATTTATGCCTTTCTTCCGAGTCTAACCTTTTGTGGTGCGCAGGATTAAATTTGTGCATTTGCATATTATATTATATAATATGCGGAAATACAATATTTTAATTTTTAAATTTTATTAATCTATCTATTTTTCATAATGCATACCGAAGATTTAAAAATAATATCGATTAACAGCGGCAGTTCATCCATAAAATTTTCCGTTTTTAACTTTTCGGGTTATTCCGCAGATTCAAAAAACGGCGTATCGCAGCTAAATAATATAGACAGAGTCTTGTCCTGCAGGATAGAAGAGATAGGGACGGAATACGGCTCTTTTTACCTTAAAGATAAAAACAAAACCGAAAACGAAAAACGAAATTTTTCGGATCATGAAACTGCACTTAAATTTATTTTACAAAAAATAGCCTTCATTAACGATTTAACTAAAGAATCCGAAAAGAAAAAGAATGGGCATTCTGCCTCCGATAATGTTTTAATCGCCCACAGATATGTTCACGGAGGTAAAGATTACGTTAAACCGCTTATAGCCGGCGCCGAAGACGTTAAAAAATTAGCCGGATTGAACGACATTGCGCCGCTTCATAATCCTTCCAACCTCAAGGGGCTTGAAGTCATGAAATCGCTTCTGCCGGATGCACGCCAAATATGCATATTCGACACCGCTTTTCACTCCGGCGTTCCGGATTATGCGGCGCTTTATCCTATTCCAATCGAATATTACGAGAAGTTCGGTATAAAAAAATACGGTTTTCACGGAATTTCTTACGCGTTTATAGTAAATTTATTTAATATTTACAATAAATATAAATACGGCGGTAAAAATGCCATAAAAAAAACGGTTATCTGCCATCTCGGAAACGGGGCAAGCGTATGCGCCGTAGATAACGGGAAGTCCTTGGATACGTCTATGGGCTATACTCCTCTCGAAGGGCTTATGATGGGGACGAGATGCGGGAATATAGACCCTGAAGTACCTTTTATTTTAAAGAAAAAACTTAATTTGACGGATGACGGCATAAATAAAATTTTAAACAAAAAAAGCGGTCTTCTCGGAATATCTAAAAAAACTTATGATTTTAAAGAACTAACGGAGTTTGGCGACGAATATTCAAAACTTGCCTTAAAAATGTATGCATACAGAATAGTAAAATTTATAGGGCAGTATGCCGCAGTTTTAAACGGCATCGACGCACTCGTTTTTACGGGCGGAATAGGCGAAAACTCGGACCTGCTGAGAAAAGAAGTCTGCGCCAATCTTACTTATCTCGGATTAAAATTAGACGGCGAAAAAAATACCGCCGCCGCAAAGTATTTTCAGTCGCACAATCCGTTCGGCAGGATAAATATCGACGACTCCGTAAAGCCAATAAACGACGAGTCTTCCTCGGTAAAAGTTTTTGCCGTCCATACCGACGAAGAGCTTCAGATGGCTTATGAATCTATAAACATTTTGAATGATTTGAAAAATTCAAATAAAAATTAAATTAAAATAATAAAAACAATGCAATAATAAATAATAAAATAAAAAATAAAAAAGATAAAAAAATAATGGACGGCAAAATTAACGAAACTTTAGAAAAAGATACGGAACTGCGTTTTCCGCATATTTATTCGGTGGAAGCGTCCGCCGGTTCCGGTAAAACCTATACTCTTACGCTTCGCGTTCTGCAGTTTTTGTTATCCCGCCGCAATATTAAAAACAATAATCTTACAAATATACTGGGTATTACTTTTACAAATAATTCTGCAAAAGAGATGAAGACTCAGGTTTTAAAGAAATTAAAATCTTTAAACTTAGGTCTTCTGGATGCCGATACTCTCGGTTATATTTACGATATAACCTCTTTCGACGGCGGTACTTTAGACGATAGACCCATAGGCGGCCGGTTTTCGGACGACGGCGGCGATTTTTCAGGCTCTGTTTCCGCTTTTGCCGCTAAAGCCGCGGAAAATTTAATAGGCAATATACTGTCGAACTATCACGATTTTCAGATAAGGACTATAGACAGTTTTACGTCGAAGATACTTAAAGCGTCTGCCGCCGAAATGGGGCTGCCTCCGGATTTTGAAATATCTACCGAAAGTTCGGGTATTACCGATTATGCCGTCTTAAAAATGATAGAGTCGGCGGAGCAGGGCGTTTTAGAAAAATTTTTGGACTTGCTCTCAAGGAATATAAGCAGGGACGGGATTGATTTTAATCCGGCGGACAAGATTAAAAACGAGATGAAACGCCTGCTGGAAATCGAATCGGATTATAATTCCGAATTTCTTGCCGATTTTTCGGTTCAGGAAAAATTAGACGAAAATTTGAAACCGGTAATAGACGGACTTAAAGGCTTGCTGGAAGCGGCGGAAAAAGAAGGCTTGGAAATTAACGGCAGGTTTAAACCGGAAACTATAGAAAAAATTAAAAATTATTTAAACGATAAAAACTATTTCGGATTAGTAAACGACCGCAAAGGATTTCCTTATAAAAATAAAAAAAATTCCGCTGCCGGCTATACCGAAAAATGGGAAGAATTATACGGCCGTTTTAACGGATATATGCCTGAAATAGCAAAATTAAAGAGCCTGCCTTATTTAACCATGTACGAATCGTTTAAGAAGGAATTGATGAACGCTTATAAAATTTTAGGACTTGTTTATATAAGCGACGTCAATAAAAAATTAAGCCGGTTTTTAAGGGAAAATTCGGTTCCGGAAGTATATTTTCAGCTTGGAAATTCTATTTATCATTATTTTATAGACGAATTTCAGGATACTTCTAAAGTCCAGTGGCTCAATCTAAAACCTTTAATAGAAGAATCTCTTTCCAAAGGCGGTTCGCTTTTTACGGTAGGAGATTTAAAACAGGCTCTGTACGGGTTTAGAGGAGCGGATTACAAGATAATGAAAGCGCTTAACGACGATGCCGGCAGATCTTTTCCTTCGCTCGAAGAATTTAAAAAAGTTTCTTTAAAATTTAATTACAGGTCGGATAAAATTTTAGTCGATTACGTAAACAGCGTTTTCAAGAAAGATTTAAAACGCAAGGCGGAAGCGGTAGGCGATCCTGCCGGTTTTTTAACTTACGAACAGGACACGCCGCCGGACAAAACGGGCGGACATACCAATGACGGCGGTTACTGCTCGACCGAAATATTTAAAAAAGAAGATAAAAATCATGAAAATGAACATGATAACGATAACTATAAAAATAACGACAGCGATAAAAATAAAGATAAAGGCGAAGACGAAAATGAATCGCACGGCAGTAATTCATCCGAATTTAACGTTTTAAACGTAATAGAAGACCGGCTCTTAGAAACGATAGACGACTTAGTAAAAGTCCGCAATTACGACTGCGGCGATATCGCCATACTTGCACAGAAGAACAAATATCTCAACTATTTAGCCGGAACGCTTGTAGAAAAAGGTTACAAGGTAGTTACGCAGAGCAGTTTAGACATAAGGAACAGGAAAATTATAAGGGAAATTGAAATGCTTTTAAATTTTTTAAATTCCCCGACTGACGATTTTAATTTCGGCAGTTTTATTATAGGAGACATTTTCGGAAAAAAAATCGGTTCGCAAAGCGGCAAAGAATGCGCACGGGAAGAGTTTGAAAAATTTCTGTTTGAAACTAATTTAAATTTAAAAAATGAACCGCTATATATACTGTTCAGGGAACGGTATGCAGATTTATGGAACGAATGTTTCGAGGAATTGTTCGGTAAAACGGGATATCTTCCCCCCTATGAAACAACGCTTTATATATATAAAGTATTTAATATAGCGGAAAATTTTCCGGAAGAATCGGCTTATCTGGCGCATTTTCTTGACGCAATACAGTTTGCCGAAGAAAAGGGCTGCGCCGATTTAAATAATTTATTGGATTTAATAAAAACCGATAATAATAATTCCAATTCAAATTTGAATGCCGTAGATGCAGGCGAACTGTTTTATATAGATCTTCCGGAAGTAAAAGATGCGCTGACCCTTCTTACCGTACATAAAGCTAAAGGACTTCAGTGGGGCGCCGTTATAAACGTTTTTGTCGCCGAAGAAAATTATGCACTGATGCCTGACGCCGCAAAAAGCGCCGGCGGAAAAGGAAAAAAAATAAATTATTTTGCGGCGGAATCGGGAGATGCCGAAGACCCCGATATGCATAAGCATTTAAACCTGTTTTATATAACAAAGAGTATGTTTGAAGGAAAAAAAGACGAACCTTCCCGCTCTCCTTATTTGGAATCGGTTTATTCCTGCGCTTTAAAAGACCAAAATATCAGCGACTTAAATAATCTTTACGTTGCGCTTACCAGGGCGAAACACGAGATGTATAACTTTATTATTGCCGCAGGCGATTGTCCTTTGCCTTCAATAAGTTTAGGGGGGAAAAAGTTTAAAAATAAAAACGTTATCGAAAATAAAAATGCCGAAAACGCAGGCGGTTTCGAAAACGAAACGGCGGTATTAAATTGCGGATTTTGCGATATAGGCTATGAATATGCGATAAAAACCGGCAGTCAATATTTGAGCGTGAAAAGAGGGGACGTTTACCATAAAATTTTAAGCGAAATTAAATATGCCGAAGACTTTGAAAATTTAGACGCATTAATAGAAAAATGCATGCTTCTGTTAAGATTTAAGCCTGCCGGCGAAGATTTTTACGAAACAAAAGCAGATATAAAAGAAAAAATATTGCGGATAAAAGAAAACGATTATCTTTCGAAACTGTTTAATAGGAAACTATGCAGCGTTTATACCGAAAAAGAATATCTTTCTTCATCCGGCGCCATATGCAGAATGGACAGGATATCCGTATTTAAAGATTTAAAAAATGATTTAAAAGAATCAGAATCAGAATCAGGCGAAATATGCATATTGGATTATAAAACCGGACATATAGATAAAAAAGAAAAGGAAAATTACGAATCGCAAATGCTAAGATATAAATCTATTTTAAAAGATATATATAAAGATAAAAAAATTTCCGCAATAGTTTACAACATTGACGGCGGCGATTTATTTCATTTTTGATAAAATTTTAATAAATTATATAATAACTTATGAATAATTCGCATATTTTAAAAAAATCGGCGGATATTATACGATATACGGGCGATTTAGCCCTGAAAGAGATTAAATCCGGACAAAAAGTTACGGTGATATTTCCCAACAGAAGACCCGTTTATTTTTTGTCGCAGTACATTTCCGGCATATATAAAGCCGCATCCGACTCTATAAATATGTTTTCCATAGACGATTTTATAGACGTCTGCTGGGAATCTTCCGACCCTGCTATTTTTTATCCTTATGCAAAAGTAAACCCGGCCGAAGCGGTTTTCCTTCTGTTTGATTTAAATAAAAACCCGGAAACCCGTTTGATAAAAGATGCCGAAAAATTGGATGTTTTTATGCCGTGGGGATATAAACTGTTCGGCGATTTCGAGGAACTTTTAATAGAAATGACGGATCCCTCGTCGTGCGACGCCATAATAGCCGAAAAAATAAATCCGGACTTAAATTTGCAGAATTTTTCGGATAAATTTGCAAAATTTTCCAAGATGTATAAATCTTTTTATGAAACTCTCGTAAAATCCGGATTTACTTCAAGGTCTTACAGATATAAAACATTTGCGGAAAATATCGACGCAAATCCGGACGTTTTTTCGTCCGTTATAAACGGCAGGGTAATTCTTGCCGGTTTTTACGGTATAACCGCATCCGAAGCAGTTATATTTAAAAATTTATTAAAAAATAAAGGTTTTGACGGAGAAAATCAAACGTTAATAGTCTCTAAGACGGGCGCTTCCGCCGCCGATTTTCCGGCAAAGATAGGTTTAAAACCGCCATCAGGCATCGATGAAACGACGAAAGACGAAGAATATAAATACAGGGAAAATTACGGTGAACCGCCGGAGTCGGCGGAAGCATCGAAAGCAGTTGAATATAAAGAAGAATCAGAGTTAAACGGAATTAATTTTTATTTCAATAAAGTTTCGTCGGTACATAACGAAATAGCACGACTTAAAGAAATTATCGATAAGTCCGAAAAAAAACTTTCTTCAAAAGATTTAATAGTATTATCTAAAGAAGAGTATCTGTTTCCGTTAATACATAATATCCTTCATTCTTTAGATAAAGGAGATTATAATATATCTATCGGATATTCTTTGAACAGGACGCCCGTATATACGCTTTTCAACCTTTTGTCCGTACTGCACGGCAGAAAAAAATACGATAAATTTTATGCCAAAGATTATGCATCTTTATTTCTTCATCCTTACGTTAAAAATATAAGCGGAAAATTGCAGACACTGCCGCAGTACCGTTTTGACGCCGTTCAGACAAGGACGCTTTTTCAGTCTGTAGAATCTTATATTAAAAAGAATAAAATTTTATTTATTTCGGTTAAAGAAATAGAAAACGCCGCTTTACCGGCACTATCCCCGTCGGAAGATTCTGCCAAAGCGTATATTGCCGAGATGCACCGGCTGTTTATATCTAATTTTGAAAATATAGAAAATATAAAAGATTTTATAGAAAAAATAGTAAAAATAATAGACGCCGTATCGCATAATTCTTCGGCGGATAAGCATCCGTACGGTTCTAAATTTATAGAATCGGCTTTAAAAGCGGTAATGGAATTCGACGCAGCCAATTTCGGACATTATAAATTCGAGGGAGTTTCGGGATATTTTAATCTTTTAAAAAACCTATTAAAGCGGCAAAAAGTTCCTTTTAAAGGCACTCCTCTTAAAGGTTTGCAGATTTTAGGCCCTCTCGAAGCCCGAAATATAAATTTCGACAGGGTATTTTACTTAGGCGCAAACGAAGGAATTTTACCAGACGTTTCAAAGGAAAATACCGTATTGACGGAAGAGGTGAGAAGATTTTTAAATCTTGCCGATGCCGGCGAATCTTCAAAAATTCAGGAATACAATTTTTTTAACCTCGTATCGGGCGCAAAAGAAGTATATTTATTTTATAACGATTCAAGCCGGTCGGAAAAATCGCGTTTCGTAGAAAAAATTATATGGAATATTCAGAAAAAAACAAAAAATTTGGAAGAACCGAAGGAAATAAATTCCGCTTTTAAAATTAATTTTAATCCGGCGGAACCGTCTCCTATAAAAAAAACCGGCGAAGTAAAAGATTATCTTTGCGGCATAGAATATTCCGCCGCAAAACTCGATACCTATCTCAAATGTCCGTCTATGTTTTATTACGGATACGTATTGAATCTTAGGGGGAGCGGGGATATCGGAGAAGATATCGATGCTGCGGGTATCGGCAGCGTGATTCATAGCGTATTGAACGAATATTTTAAAGTATTTGAAGGCAGAGAATATGTCTTCTCGGGCTTAGAAAAAGAAAAAATAAAAATAGGCGAAATATTAAACGAAAAATTTAACGACCGCGGCTCGATGGTTCTTAATCTGCAAAAGAAGCAGATATTGGCGGCTCTTAACTTATTTATCGAAAAAAGGACTAAAGATTTAGCAGACGCAAACATAATAGGCGCCGAATATCCGCTGGAATGGACGGCAAAGGTAAAACTGGCGGGCGGCGGCGAAAAAGAAATAAAACTTACGGGCAGAGCCGATTTAATTATAGAAAAATTCGGCGAACACTCTATTATAGATTATAAAACCGGAGCGTCGCTGACCTGTCCGGATAAAAATTTTATACCTGCGGCTGAAAACAGGGACGAATGGCTGAAAAGGGTAAAATCCGTCCAGCTGCCGCTTTATATAATTCTTTATTCCGCCCGCAAAGGCGTCGGACATTTCAATATTGCCGCTAAATTATGGGGGATTAAAAAAAACGAAGAACGTTCGGTAGATTTAAAGGACGCTAATCTTTTA
>JAJYWW010000057.1:0-10907 GCA_021791295.1 bacterium
AAAATATAATATAAATAAAATGGAAGAATATATTAAAAAAGCGAAGGTTTTGCTTGAAGCCCTGCCGTATATACAGGAGTTTGCCGGCAAAACTTTCGTGATAAAATTCGGAGGCTCGATAGCCGTAGATACCGGTTTAAAAGAAAGCTTCATTAAGGACGTTATACTTTTAAAACTTATCGGAATAAATATTATTATTATTCACGGGGGAGGAAAAGAAATAGACGTTCTTTTAAAAAAGCTTGATATAAAGGCAAATTTTTTTGAAGGCTATCGCATTACGGACGAAAATACCATGGAAGTAGTCGAGATGGTATTGTCGGGAAAAATAAACAAAGACCTTGTTGCTTTAATAAATAAATTCGGCGGACGCGCCTGCGGTTTATCCGGAAAAGACGGAAATCTTATTACTGCGGAAAAAATAAATTCGGGCAGCGTCGATCTGGGTTTTGTAGGAGAGGTTAAAAAAGTAGATAAAAAGATTTTATTGACCTTAGACCCGTCGTTTATTCCGGTTATAGCTCCGGTAAGCATGGACAAGGAAGGCAGAACCCTTAATATTAACGCCGACCTTATAGCATCGGCGGTCGCCGGCGAACTTGAAGCAGAAAAACTGATATTTTTATCAGATCAGGACGGGCTTTTAGATTCTGACGGAGAACTGATTTCGTCCGTTACGACGGGTGAAATCAAAAAATTGATTAAAGACGGCGTAATTTACGGAGGAATGATACCGAAGGCAAATTCATGCGCCGACGCCGTAAGGCACGGAGTTAAAAAAGTACATATGATAAACGGTTCCACGCCTCACGCTATTTTGTTGGAAATATTTACTAAAAAGGGGATAGGAACTCAGATATCGAATTAATATAAAGCGTTTCTTTTAAACGTATTAAAAGTATAAAAAGGTGAAAAAATAATGGATACGAAAGAACTGACGAAAAAATATATAATGAATACATACGGCAGATTCGATTTGACTTTAGTCAAAGGAGAAGACTGCTTCCTATATGACGAAAACGGAAAACAATACTTAGATTTTGCTTCGGGAATTGCCGTAAATAATTTAGGATACGGCAATAAAGCGGTTGAAGAAGCAGTTATAAACCAGGTAAAAAAACTGATACACACGTCAAACTATTTTTATACCGAACCTCAGACTAAGCTTGCGGAAAAATTATGCGTTAATTCGTTTGCGGATAAGGTTTTTTTCTGCAACAGCGGAGCTGAAAGCGTAGAAGGAGCAATAAAATTAGCAAGAATTTATGCAGGTAAATTTTCCAAAAGAGGATATAAAGTAATAGCTATGCAAAATTCTTTTCACGGCAGAACTTTCGGCGCGCTTTCGGCTACCGGACAAGATAAGTATCATAGCGGTTTCGAACCTCTTTTAAACGGATTTGAGCACGTTAAATTTAACGATTTAGAATCTATAGAAAAACTGATAAAAGCCGAAAACGGCAAAGACTATTGCGCCGTAATATTGGAACCTGTTCAAGGCGAAGGCGGAGTTAATATATCGGATAAGGAATACATGAAAGCATTAAGGAATTTGACGGCTCAAAACGATATATCTTTAATTTTCGACGAAGTGCAGGCGGGGCTTGGAAGGACGGGAAAACTTTTTGCTTATATGAATTACGACGTCGAACCGGATATAATGACGCTTGCAAAACCTTTAGCGGGAGGACTGCCTATAGGCGCAGTGCTTGCAAACGAAAAGACGGCTAAAGCTTTTGAACCCGGAAACCATGCTACTACTTTCGGCGGCGGGCCGTTAGTTACCGCTGCCGCTAATGCTTTTTTCGACGAAATAACTAAAGAGGGGTTTTTAGACGAAGTCGTAAATACCGGCAGATACGTTAATGAAGTGCTTAACGGTTTAAAATCAAAATTTTCAGGTTTGGTTAAAGACGTAAGGTCTATAGGTTTAATAAGCGCGATAGAGTTTTATTCAATTAAATCTAAAGATATAGCCGTGAAATTAATAAATGAAGGTTTTTTGACTACCACTGTTCAGGATACCGTGCTAAGGCTGACGCCGCCGTTGATTATCAAAAAAAACCACATAGATCTATTAATTGATGCCATAGTTAAAATTATTGAAGATTATAAAAAATAGAATGAGGGCGCTCTTAAGGGCGGACGGTTAATTAAAATTATGAAATCGGCAAAAAATTTCTTATCTGTTTATGATTTTTCTAAAGACGAAATATACGATGTTCTTTTAAGGTCTGATATTTTAAAGGCTGAAAGAGGAAGAAAAAATTCATACCTTGAAGGCAAAAAAATCGGAATGATATTCGAGAAGTCTTCTACGAGGACGAGAGTGTCTTTTGAAGTAGGCATAGTCGAGCTTTGCGGGCATCCTATTTTTATGTCGTCAAGAGATCTTCAGCTGGGACGGGGAGAGCCTGTTAAAGATACCGCAAGAGTGTTAAGCAGATATTTAGACGGCGTCGTTATAAGGACTTTTGAACAGGAAAGAATAGAAACTTTTGCGAAATATTTCGAGAAACCGGTAATAAACGGACTTACCGATTTGTATCATCCCGCGCAGATATTAACCGATATATTTACCGTTTACGAAATAAAGAAAAGAAATTTAAAAATCGAAAGCAGTTCTATATCCGATGCGGAAAGTATTATAAAAAACTTGAAAATAGTTTATTTCGGCGATGCGAACAATATGGCTAATTCATGGATCAGCCTTCAAGCATTGCTTGGTTTTGAACTCATTTTAGCTATGCCGGAAGGATTTGAAATAAACCCTGAAGTCAAAAAAGAATCCGAAAAAAAAGGCGGCAAATTCAGCGTAATAAACGATAAAATATACGCGGCAAAAAATGCCGACGTTATTACTACCGATGTTTTTATAAGTATGGGGCAGGACGAAGAAAAAGAAAAAATAGATAAATTAAAGCCTTTTATAATAGACGGTAACGTAGTAAAAAACACAAAAAAAGACGTTATTTTTCTTCACTGCCTTCCCGTCCACAGAAACGAAGAAGTTACCGAGGAAGTATTTGAAAGGTTTGCGCCTATGGTCTTCGAGGAAGCGGAAAACAGGCTGCATGTCCAGAAAGCTATTATGGAAAAAATTTTTTAGGAGGATAATATTTTATTATGGCTCAATTAAAAAAGAAAAGCAAAAGTGCGAGCAAAACCAATGGTAAAGACAAAATAGTTCTTGCTTATTCCGGAGGACTCGATACTTCCGTAATTTTAAAATGGCTGATAAACACTTATAAAGCCGATGTTATTGCTTATTGCTGCGACGTAGGACAAAAAGAAGACCTTGCGGCGGTTAAGGAAAAAGCTTTAAAAACCGGAGCTTCGGAAGCTATAGTAGAAGACATGAAAGAAGAATTTGCCGAAAATTATATATTTCCCGTACTCAGGGGAAACGCACTCTACGAAGGCGCTTATTTACTCGGTACATCTATCGCAAGACCTTTAATAGCAAAAAGGCAGATAGAAATCGCTGCCGAAAAAGGTGCAAAGTATGTTGCTCACGGCGCTACAGGCAAAGGCAACGATCAGGTAAGGTTTGAACTTGCATATGCCGCCGTTAATCCCGAAATAAAAGTTATAGCGCCATGGAGGGAATGGGATATAGTTTCCAGAGCCGAACTTATTAAATATGCCAAAGATAACGGTATTCCGGTTCCGGTAACCAAGGCGAAACCCTATTCAAGCGATAAAAATCTATTTCATATAAGTTATGAAGGCGGAATTTTAGAAGACTTAGAAAACGCACCGGAAGAGTCAATGTTTGAAATAACGGCTTCCCCCGAAAAAGCTTCGGACAAACCTGAAAAAATAGAAATTGAATATAAAAACGGAAATCCTGTATCGTTAAATAAAAAGAAGATGGCTCCGTTAAACATAGTCGATGCGCTCAATTTAATAGCCGGCAGAAACGCTATAGGCAGGGCGGATATAGTAGAAACAAGAATTACGGGAATGAAATCCAGGGGCGTTTATGAAACTCCGGCAGGAACGGTTTTAAGTTTTGCGCACAGGGTAATGGAATCAATAACTTTGACCGGCGAGGAAATAGAACTCAAAAACAGCCTTATTCCGCAATATTCAAAGCTTATATACGAAGGAAGCTGGTTTAGTCCGGAATTAAAAGCTATTCAGTCGCTTATCGATTCTACTCAAACCGCGGTTAACGGAACAATAGGCTTAGAACTATATAAGGGAAACATTAAAGTTTTATACAGAAAATCAAAAAACAGCCTTTATTCCCAAAATATCGTTACTTTCGAGGACGATAAAGGCTCTTATTCCCAAAACGACGCAACCGGTTTTATTCACTTAAAGTCTCTAAGGTACAAACTTACAAAACGAAAATAAAATGAAAAAGAAAACAGAAAACAAAGATGCCGCTCTTAAGCATAATAACTTCGTCAGGGGTCGTTTTAAAGAGGATATATCCGAAATTACCGCTAATTTTACGGCATCGTTGGATATAGACAAAAAACTTGCCGATTTTGACATAGACGGCAGTATCGCCCACCTTTGCGCCCTGAAAAAAGCCGGCATAGTTAACGAAAAAGAAAAAAAAGATATAGAAAAGGCTCTTTTAAGAATGAAAAAAGAAATTAAAACAGGCGAATTAATACTAAATAAAAAATATGAAGATATTCATATGAATATCGAAAAGAGGCTTATTGAACTGCTGCCTTCTTCAGGACCAAAACTGCATACCGGAAGGTCAAGAAACGATCAGGTATCGGTCGATTTCAGGCTTTACGTAAAAAATGAAATTAAGAGAATTGCGGAGACGCTGATAGCTTTAAGGGAAGAACTTGTTTCTTCAGCCTATTCAAACATAGAAACCGTAATCCCCGGCTATACGCACTTTCAGCATGCTCAGCCGGTATCGCTGGCCCATCATTTGTCAGCTTACTATGAAATGTTTACGAGAGATTTTAAAAAATTAACTTCGGCTTACGAAACAGCAGATGTTTTGACTTTAGGAAGCGGAGCGCTTGCCGGAGTAGATTTTGATATCGACAGGTCTCTCGAAGCAGAAATTTTAGGATTTGGAAAAGTTTCCAGAAACAGTATGGACGGGGTTTCCGACAGAGATTTCGCGATAGAATTTAATTTTTCCCTTTCTATGATAGCTATGCATCTTTCCAGATTTTGCGAAGAACTTATTATATGGAACAGTTTTGAATTCGGTTTTATAAAATTAAAAGACGAATTTACGA
This sequence comes from bacterium, assembly GCA_021791295.1. The sequence goes on from JAJYWW010000057.1 coordinate 5,226, forward strand.
CCGGTTCAAGCATTATGCCGCAGAAAAAAAATCCGGACGTTCTCGAACTGATCAGGGGCAAAACCGGAGGAATAATATCCAATCTTATTTCGCTTTTCATTATGATGAAATCTTTACCTCTTACTTACAACAGGGATATGCAGGAAGACAAGAAGCCGGTAATGGAAAGCGCTTCGACGGTTTACGATTCGCTTGCGATATTTAAAGAAATAATAAAAACCGTGGAATTTAATAAGGATGTTATGTCTAAAGGACTTAAAAACGATACTATTTATGCTACCGATATGGCGACTTATTTCGTCAAAAAAGGCTTGCCTTTCAGAAAATCGCACGAAGCGGTCGGCAGAATAGTAAATTACGCGGAAAATAAAGGCAAAAAACTTTCCGAGTTATCCCTTAAAGAATATAAAAATATTATAGATATTGCAGACAAAGATATATTTAACGTTTTTAATCCCGAAACATCGGTAAATTCTAAAAAAACGATAGGCGGAACCGCATTCAAGCAAATAAAAAAAACTTTAAAGGATTATGAAAAAGAGATCAGAAACGATAAACTATTTTTATCTTCTCTTAAATAAAAAAAGAAATTTTGCATTTTCAATATTTTATGTGTTATTGACCGCAATATCTTTTTTATTATTGTCGGGATGCGCTAAAACCGGCTATCCGCAGCCTCCAAAAATCGTTCCGCCGCATTCTCCCGTTATATTGAAAGCCGAAAAAAATAAAAATATCGTCCGCATAGTTTATCGCTATGTTTACGATTTAGATAAAATTAAAGGTTTTTTAATTTATCGCAGTTATTATAAAAACAAAAAAAACGCGCTTAAGTCGCAGTGCAATTCGGCAAAACCTTTTGCTTTTCAAAATTTAAATTTTAAAAAAAGATTTAGCTTGCAAAATAGTAAATTTTTTTATAATGTTAATAGTAATGTTTTAAAAAACGGCTATTATGTTTTCTGCATAAAAAGCGTGGGTAATTTCAATATTAAATCGGATTTTTCTAATTATAAAATCATATTTATTAAAATTAATTAATATGTTATTATAAAAAATAAAATTTATTAGAGGTACGATGCAATGACCATGCAAATTAAGAAAGATAAACTTAATAAGGCCTTTTTTTTATTAAGCATAATTATTATAGTAATTCTTGCATTTCTGCTTTTACAGAAGAGGTTTGGCCTTTATCTTAAAAAGGCTCCGTTTTCGCTAAAGTTGGTAAGAGTTATCGGCACGGGTTATCGCCTTAAAGGTCCCGCCGGCGTGGCATTCGGCAGAAGAAATAATATTTACGTAGTCGATTCGGGCAATTCAAGGATTATGAAGTTTAACATCAGCGGACGTTACATCCGGCAGTGGGGAATAGAAGGTAGAACTACAGGCGAATTCATGGTTCCGCTTTTTGCGGCCGCACACGGCAATCCTGAAAGAGTTTACGTTGTAGATTCCGGCAATTCAAGAATACAGGTTTTTAAACCTAACGGAGATTTCGTATCCGAATTCGGAATGTCTAAAAATCAAAAAAGAATGCTTATGCAGCCTACCTGCGTTGCATTTTCCGACGGCAAAATATATGTCGCAAACTCCGGAGCCGACGATATTACGGTTTATTCAAAAAACGGCAATTTTTATGAAAGCATAGGGAATTCTTTAATTAAAAGCAATGAAGGAAACGCTCTTTCGGCAAAAATAAACGGAAGCCAAAAAAGCGGAATCGTCGGGAAAAAAAACAAAAAAGGCAAAAAAAATAAAAAAAATTCCAATTCTTCGAATATTTCAGGTAAAAGCGCAGTTAAAAACTTAACTATTGCGTTTAAACTTAAAAAACCGGTAAGCATTACCTTTTCTAAGAAATATATTTACGTTTCCGATTACGGTCTTTCAAAAATACTCGTTTTTAACAGGCAGTTCGATTATATCGGCGCTATCGGAATAAAAGGACAGTCGGGACATATGCTTTATCATCCCGTCGGTATAGTTTATAAAAACGGTTATCTGTACGTCGCTAATTACGGAAGAAGTATTTTGACGGTATTTAAATTAGCCGGCGGTTATAACGTGGTAAAATCTTACAATTTTGGAACCCCCGGCACCGGCAAAAATAATTTTAATCATGAATCTAATATATCTATGTCTTTAAACGGAAAATATATTGCGATAGCCGACACTAACAACAACAGGGTATTGATATACCGTATAATCGGCAGTTGATTAAATGAAAACCAACGTTGCTATTATAGGCGCAGGTCCGGCCGGTTCTTCCGCCGCGATAGCTTTATCCAAAAAAGGAATACCCAATATTATCATAGACAAACGAAGAACGATTGGATTGCCGGTTCAGTGCGCCGAGTTTGTTTCTTCCAACATAACTTCCTATGTCGATTTGGGTTCAATGCTTTCCGCCGTAAACCAAAAAATAAAATATATTTACATTAACGCCGGAAATAAAACTTATAAACACAGCGGCAGCGGCTATATTTTAAACAGGGATATTTTCGATTTAAATCTGTCGGAGAAAGCCGTGCAATTAGGTTCAAAATTGTTTGCAGGTTCAAGGGTTTATAAGATAGACAGACAAAAAAACTGCATAGAAGTGCTCGACGTTTTAGAAAAAATAGTTTACGAAATTTATTATGATTACCTAATAATAGCGGCAGGTCCAAACAATATTTTTAAATCTAATAATTCCCATAGAGAATCTTATATTTATGCGCTGCAGATAAAAACGGAACTTTTAAGAAAATTAGATTCGGTGTTCTGTTATTTTAGGAATTATATACCTTACGGCTACGGCTGGGTTTTTCCGAAAGGCAATCATGCAAATGTCGGTATCGGCGTTGAAAAACCTGTTTCCGATGTTAATCTTTCGGCCTGCTTAAAAAAGTTTGCCGATGAATTAAGAAGCGAAGGACTTATAGGAAGCGAAGTTATAGAAAAAACATCCGGATTAGTTCCCGTATCAGGACTGAACGATTTAACCGCGGATAATATAGCTTTTTGCGGAGACGCCGGAGGTTTGACTCATCCCGTTACCGGCGCCGGAATTTTAAATGCAGTAATATCGGGAAATTTAGCAGGAGATTATACGGCGGACAGCGTTGTAGCGTCTAAGAATTTTTTAAACGATTATAAGGAAGAAGTAGAGTCAATTTTTAAAAAACCTTTTTTAACCGCTTCTAAAAAAAGATATCGATTATATCCTTTAATGAACGACGAATACGGCATAAGCAAAAATATTAAGTTTCTATGGCCGTCTTTTGAAGAATATTACGTTTAAACGTTAAACTGCCCGATAAACCTTGTTTTATATCTCATAAAGAGTTAAAATTAATAAACGATCGATTTTAACGAAAAAAATAAAAATACCTTAGACATAATACGTGCTTAGGAAAACATTAACAATAGTTTATAAATAATGTATAAATGCAAAAACTGCGGCGCCGTTTCTTTAAAATGGGTAGGAAGATGCCCCGAATGCCACAGTTTTAATACTATGGAAGAAGTTATAACGGCGGAAAATACGCCTAAGATTGTAAAGTTTAAAAAAACTCCTCCACCTGTTTCGCCGGCCACGGTTTTAGATTGGCAAAATTTTCAAAATATAGCAAGGATAACAACCGGAATAAAAGAATTCGATTTATCGGTCGGTTCCGGACTCGTAGCGGGGCAGAGCATTCTTATAGGAGGAGAACCCGGAATAGGAAAATCTACGCTTATGCTTCAAGTTGCCGAAAAAATTTCCTTAGCGGGGCTTAATACTTTATATATTTCCACCGAAGAATCGTTAAACCAGATAATTTTAAGAGCAAAAAGATTAAAAATAGATTCTAAATCCCTTTTTTTTCAAGCACTTAACGATATTAACGAGATTTTATATTCTATAGAAAACGGAAATTACGGTTTTGTAATAATAGATTCAATTCAGCGTATAACTATTCCCCAGTCCGATTCCGCTTACGGAAGCGTCAACGGATTGAGGGAAATAGCCCATGAGATTACGTCGCTGTGTCTGAAAAAAAATTGCGGAGTTTTTCTTGTATGCCATGTTACTAAAGAAGGGGGGTTTGCCGGACCAAAAACGTTAGAGCATATAGTGGATACGGTTCTGTATTTTGATTCAAGCAAAAGAGATTCTTACAGGATTTTAAGATGTTATAAAAACAGATTCGGTTCTACGGACGAGGTAGGCATATACGAAATGTCGGAAAACGGATTAAAAGGGGTTAAAAATCCGTCGGCTTATTTTACTTCCGAAAGACAGCCGGATTCGCCTGGTTCGGTGGTAGTACCGTGCGTAGAAGGAACGAGGGCGATGCTTGTCGAAGTACAGGCGCTTGTCGTTCCGTCTTATATGCCGGTTCCTAAAAGAGTTTGTCTCGGTATAGATTCCGGCAGGGTTTCTATTATTTCCGCCGTACTTGAAAAAAAAGAAGGAATAAAACTTTCCTCAAAAGAAATTTACGTTAAAATATTCGGAGGCATAAACGTTCAGGAGCCTGCCGTAGATTTGCCCGTGGCTCTTTCGATAACCTCTAGCTATTTGGAAAAACCTCTTCCCCCAAATTTTATAGCCTTTGGAGAAGTAGGATTAACAGGGGAAGTCAGGGGCGTCGGCAATCCCTCTGCAAGGATAAAAGAGGCGTTAAATATGGGCTTTTCCGATGTTTTGCTTCCTCAATCCAACGTAAAAGACGTAAAAGACGTTAAGGGCGTTTCCGCCATAAATCTTCATCCGTTAACAAAATTAAAAAAAATTATTGAATATTTAATCTAACTAAAATAAAATAAACGTCAGGCAGTTAATAAAATAATTAATTAAAAAATAAAAAAGAGAATCTATTTTGCAAAACATTTCTTTCGATTATATAGAAAACGAATTAAAAAAAGTTGAAGAGCAGTTTGAAAAACATCTTATAACTGAAACGCCTTTAATACATAAGGTTGCCGAATACGTTATTTCAAGCGGAGGAAAAAGAATACGTCCTATACTTCTTATCGTAGCTTCAAAATTATGCGGTTACGACGGGAACGACCATATTTCGCTTGCGGCTGTAATAGAATTTATTCATACGGCTACATTGCTTCACGACGACGTCGTAGATAATGCTCCGTTAAGAAGGGGTAAAGCATCCGCAAATACTATTTTTGGAAACGAAGCTGCCGTTCTTGTGGGAGATTATTTATTTGCTAAATCTTTCAAAGTATTGTCGGATATTAATAATATAAAAGTTATAAAATCTTATTCCGACGCGACTACGCTTATGGCGGAGGGGGAAGTAAAAGAATTAGTTAAAACTGCGGATATAAAAACCGGCGAAAAAGATTATTTAGATATAATTATTAAAAAAACGGCCGTTCTTTTTGCATGCGCTTCCGAAGTCGGCGCCATAATTGCCGGCAAAGAAGAAAAATGCGCAAAAAAACTTTACGATTACGGCTTGAATATAGGAATTGCTTTTCAGCTTATGGACGATGCGTTAGACTATATTTCGGATAAAGAGTTCGGTAAATTTATAGGCAACGATTTAAAAGAAGGGAAACTAACGCTTCCGCTAATACATGCTATAGAAAGGGCAAATAAAGACGAAAAAGAAGTTATCACCAATATAATTTATAAAAAGAGGCTGGCAGCCAAGGATCTTAGAGCTGTTTTATCATTGGTTAAAAGTTACGGTT
>JAJYWW010000057.1:10917-11981 GCA_021791295.1 bacterium
GACTATACTATATCGAAGGCAAAAGATGCGATAAAAAAAGCAAAAGAGAATCTCGATATATTTCCGGACTCAAAGTATAAAAACAGTTTAATAGATATTGCAGATTATATAATAGACAGGAAATTATAACTTATGAACGACTTTATTTTTAAAGAAAACGAACTTTATTGCGAAGACGTGCCCGTTAAGGAAATTGCCGGCAGCGTCGGAACGCCGTTTTATCTATATTCGCTGGCTACTTTAAGGAGGCATTTTAACGTTTTCGACGAAAGTTCCAGAGTTTTAAATTCATTAGTATGTTACAGCGTTAAAGCTAATTCAAACATCGCTATACTTAATTTTTTATTTAAAATGGGCTGGGGCGCGGATATAGTTTCCGGAGGAGAACTTTTCAGGGCAATTAAAGCGGGCGTAGATACGGGAAAAGTGGTGTATTCCGGCGTAGGAAAGACTGAAGCCGAAATAGAATATGCGATCAAATCTAATATTCTTATATTTAACGTGGAATCCCTGCCCGAAGTTTTTCTTATCGATAAGGTAGCCGGCAGGTTAAATACGAAAGCAAGAATATCTTTCAGGATAAACCCGAATGTCGATCCCAAAACGCATCCTTATATATCTACCGGCCTTAAGAAAAATAAATTCGGTATAAGCATAAAACATGCTGTTTCGGCGTACGAAACGGCAAAGGAATTGAAAAATATAGACGTAGTAGGGCTTGACTGCCATATAGGCTCGCAGTTGACGGAAATATCCCCGTTTAATGATGCCGTAGAAATAATAAAGGAACTTCTCGACAGAATTACCGCCAAAGGTTTCGATATTAAATATCTGGATCTTGGAGGCGGACTCGGTATAACTTACGAAAATGAAATGCCGCCTCATCCTTCTACTTATATGAATTCTATTAAAAATATATTAAAAAGTTATGGCGGAACGGTTATTTTCGAACCGGGCAGATTAATAGTCGGAAACGGCGGAATATTTGTCGCTAAAGTTACATACGTCAAAGATACCGGAAGTAAAAACTTTATAATAACCGACGGGGGAATGAACGATTTAAT
>JAJYWW010000015.1 GCA_021791295.1 bacterium
GTAATAGGCCTTGTATAAGTAAACATGGGCGTCCTAACGACCGGATTAAAACCTGCGTAAAAATAGGCATAAAGCGAATATCCTACTATAGCCGCAATAATAGAAAGCATTAGCGCCCCGCCTTCGAAATCCATTTCAGAATACAGAACTTCTACTCCAAACATCGCTCCTGCAAGCGGAGACTTAAAAATAGCTCCTATGCCTGCTCCTATGCCGGCGACCAGCATCGTCCGCCTGTCCGGCACGGGCAAACCCAAATATGTCGCCAATACCGAGCCGAATCCTGCACCGATCTGAGCTACAGGACCTTCTCTGCCCCCTGAACCTCCAGAGCCCAGCGTAACCGAAGAAGCTAAAGTTTTTATTATCGGAACTCTTCCTCTTATATATCCTTCCTTATTGTGAAAAGCGTCTATTGCGGCATCCGTTCCGTGACCTTCCGCCTCAGGCGCAAAAGTATAGACTAAAATGCCCGATATTAAACCGCCGAGCATAATTATTAAAGGTATAACCCAGCGTATAGGATGATTATCGACGGGAGCTCCGGTCTGCCCCATAAGCTCGGGCCTTGGAGAATAGTAATGCGCCATGCTTACCTGAAAGACAAACCTAAAAAACCTTATAAGAGCATTAAAAACTATTGCTCCTATACCTGCAATAATGCCTATTAATACACCGAAAAAAATCCATCTAGAAAAATAAAATATAGAGTTGTCCTGAAATCTTATAATTTTTCTTTTAAGATTAGTTCTTAATCTTATTAGCGAACTTTTTACTGAAGGCATGTTTAATCTTTTTGCTCAACTATTGTATTTATGTTTGCAAGTATGCCTAATGCATTTTAAGCAAATTTTTTAGTTTTGGCAGTATTTGAATTTTTTAAAAAATGGCAGCCCCAACGGGATTCGAACCCGTGTTACTGCCGTGAGAGGGCAACGTCCTAACCGCTAGACTATGGGGCCTTATCGAAAATTAAAATAATTTATTATTTTATTATACTAAATTTGCCGAAATTTAAAAAGTTCTAAAGCCTAAATTAATTTACTGCAATTATTAAAAATATTTATTTTTTTATATAACCTCTAAGATATATAAACATTAAAATTATATTTAAGGCAGTAAGTCCGGATAATCCGGAATGAATTCCTATGGCGACCCATATTACGGAAGCAAAAGCGTTTATAACAAAACCCGACTTTTTATGCGAACTTAACTGCCAAACTCCCGCTAAAGTCAAAGCAAAAGCGCACCAGTCCGCTATGCTCCAAAATTCTATGACGGTTAAATTTATCTGCATTAATCATCCGTATATTTTTCTGGGATATTTGCCGCCCGAATAATCTTTAGATTTTCCGCCGTGGACATTTTTTTTGTCTAACTTATCATTATGCACATTATTATAGCACGTTATAAAACAGCCGTCGTTCATGATATGCTCTTTTTCCAAAGTCTGGTTAGTCCCTGAACATCCGGAAAGTAACAGTCCCGTCGATAGTCCAAAAACGCAAGTAAGTAGAACCGTCGTAATAATTCTTTTTAATTTCATATTTTTTTACCTTTTTTTATATTGCATATATTTATAATAAATTTTATTTATTGTTTGATTAAAACGGCTAAATTATTTTATTTTGATTTTCATTTATTATTTTCAAAATATAATTGCCGTAACCGCTTTTTATATATTTTTTGGACAGATTTACAAGATCTTCTTCGGAAATATAGTTCATTTTATAAGCTATTTCCTCTATGCATCCGATTTTAAGCCCCTGTCTTTTCTCCATCATTTCTATAAATTTTGAAGCGTCAAGCAGGCTTTCCGGCGTTCCGGTGTCAAGCCATGCGTAACCTCTGCCAAGCGTCACTGCGTTAAGTTTGCCGTTTTTTAAATATTCGTTATTTACGTCGGTTATCTCAAGTTCTCCCCTCTCCGACGGTTTTAAAGAACCTGCAATATTAACGACTGCATTGTCATAAAAATAAACTCCGGTAACGGCATAGTTGGATTTTGGATTTTTCGGTTTTTCTTCGATAGACAAAACTTTTCCGTCAGCGCCGGTTTCTATAACACCGTATCTCTGTGGGTCTTCGACGTAATAAGTAAAAATTACTCCTCCGCCTTTTTGCTTTATTATATTTTTGGCATAATTAAACTTTTCGGGAATGCCGTGTCCGTAAAAAATATTGTCGCCGAGAATTAAACAAACGTCCTCTGCTCCTATAAATTCTTTGCCTATTATAAAAGCTTCCGCAAGTCCGCCGGGGGAAGGCTGCTCCTTATAGACTATATTAAGACCTAACTCCTTGCCGTCTCCGAATATAGTCCTGAATTTATCTAAATCCGCCGGGGTCGTTATTATAAGAATATCCCTAATTCCAGCAAGCATAAGGCTCGACAAGGGATAATATATCATAGGCTTATCGTAAACCGGCAAAAGCTGTTTACAGACGCTAAGAGTTATAGGATAAAGCCTCGTTCCGCTTCCGCCGGCAAGAATAATGCCTTTCATAATTATTTTTTGACCTTATCTTATTTATTTATTTTTTTTATTTAATTTATCGTCTTATCTTTTTATCTTTATATATTTATTAAATCTTATAAATAATATAATATAATAGTTTAAAAAACAAGGGGGCTAAAAATTACATTATCGGATAAATCTAAAATAATCAACATAGATTCATTATCTTACGGCGGATGGGGCGTGGGAAGAGCCGACTCCAAAGTCGTCTTCGTCGCCTATGCCGTTCCGGGCGACACTTTAAAAATAGAGATATTCGACGAGCATAAAAATTACGACTTCGCAGTAATAAATAAAATAATAAAACCGTCCAAGGAAAGAATAGAGCCGGTATGCGAATATTTCGGCATTTGCGGAGGATGCGATTATCTCGATATATCTTATGATACTGAAATTTACTGGAAAACCGAAATTTTTAAAAAAGAATTTAAAAAAACTTTCGGCTCCAATTTTTCCCCAATAGACGTCGATATAAAATTTAATCCGGCAAAAGAAAATCTTAATTACAGGCAGAAAATAGGATTAAAATTACATAATAAAGATATAGGATTTTATAAAAAATATTCGCACGACATAGTAAATATCGAGCAATGCCGTCTTGCAAAAACCGGTTTAAACGAATTATTGAAAAAAGCAGGGGACGTATTGCTAAGCGAAAAGTATTACCGTCCAGTCGCTAAAAACATTTCGCTCTTAACCTTTAGCGAAGCCGGATTAAAGAATATAATTCTACGCGTTAAAAATAACTTGAAATTACCGGAGCAGTTTATTAAAGATATATTTACCGGCACAAAATGCGACAATATTTTTCTGGAATCCCCCGATAAAAAAATCATTAAATACGCGGCCGGAAGTGCCGACAAAAACAATAATAAAAAATTTTTGACAATAAAAGATAAAAAATTTTTATACGATTTACCGTCATTTATCCAGATAAATAAAGAGCAGAACGAAAACATAATAAACGCAATAACAGGTTATATCGAAACCGTAACGGAAGGAGGCGCAAAAAAATTTTCTAACGCACTTGATTTATACTGCGGTTTTGGAAATATAACGCTTTTTTTAACGTCTTACGCCGATAAGATTACTGGGGTCGAATCCGGCGATTTTGCCGTAGAACTAGGAAAGAAAAACGCCGTATTAAACAATATAAGCAATATTAAATTCGTTAAATCGGATGTATCGAAATTTCTCGATAAAATTGAAAAAGATAAAAAATTCGATTTAATAATTTTAGACCCGCCGAGATCCGGCATTAAAGGTCTGACAGGTAATATAACGGATTTAAATCCGTTATATATAATATACGTATCTTGCGATACAATGACGTTTTTAAGGGATTTAAGACAATTTGCGGAAGCGGGCTACGAAATAGAAAAAATAGATCTGTTCGATATGTTTCCAAGAACATATCACTTGGAACAGATTGCTTTTTTAAGAAAAAATCGGCAGGCATAAGCCGGCGGCTTTTGTTTTCCAATTACTTGCCGGCCTTAACCGCCCTGACTACCTTTCCCGCCTTAAGACATTTCGCGCAGACTTTTATTCTTTTATTGCCGCCGTTAGCGGTAACAGCCTTGACCATATGTAAATTAGGTAAAGATACTTTCTTGGTTTTATTATTTGCATGCGAAACGTTATTTCCGAACTGGATACCTTTACCGCAAATACTGCAAACTCTTGACATTTTATATTCTCCTTAAATATATCTTGTTTCTATTATATATACCTGATACTTGCATTTATTTAAACTGAGTTTAATATTTTATTACATCGATAACCTTTTTGTCAACCAGAAAAACCTTTACTTTGCTTTATAGGTGTCAGATTTATTTATTTCCTTACTCCTGATTGAGTTTTTGTGTTTCTAAACATAAATATTTCTTACTATTCAATAATTAATCCTAAAATTTCTTGCAATTTATTTTTTTTATGATAAAATAAAATCAATAAGAAGTTTAACAATTCTTAACTTAATTAATTAACTTTAATATTGATGGAGGTTAACTATGAAATGGAAATGTTCGGTATGCGGTTACATTCACGACGGAGATTCCGCTCCTGATTTTTGTCCGAGATGCGGAGCGCCAAAAGAAAAATTTGAAAAAGTTGCCGCAGATATTGAGCAAATAATAGACCGCTCAAGAAAAACAAATCAGCTGCATATGGATCTTACTCATTTACTCACTAAAGTTTTGGAAATCGCAGAAGCAGGCATCGAAGACAATCTTGACCCTGGATGTCTTAACGTATTTCAAAAAGCAAAGAAAGCTGCATGGGAAGTAAGACAGATGTCTAAAGCCGAAATAGTGGTCCACATAAACAAACAGAAATGGGGTTGATTATTTAAAAAAAATATTTAATTTTTACGGAAGAAAGGGTGTAAAATATTTTTTAGCGTCCTTTCTTCCGTAAATTTTAATTTTTTATTTTATCTTTATTTATTTCCGTTTATATATTTTAAACTATCCTCTACATTAGAAACAGCCATTATATTGAAATTTTTAACAAGAAAATCCGCCACGTTCTCAGTTAAAAATACCGGCAGTTTATAACCGAGCCTGATATTTTTAACTCCTAAATAAAGAAGCGCAAGCAGGACTATAACCGCTTTTTGTTCATACCAGGCAATTTCGTAATAAATAGGCAGGTCGTTTATGTCGTTTAAATTTAATTTTTCTTTTAATTTAAGCGCCGCGATAGCAAGCGAATACGAATCGTTACACTGACCAGCGTCTATAACTCTCGGCAGACCGTCTATATCCCCTAAATTCATCCTGTTATATCTATATTTAGCGCAGCCCGCCGTCAGTATTACCGAATCATTCGACAACCGCCCTGCAAGTTCGGAATAATATACTCTTTCTTTATCGTTAGAATCGCAGCCGGCCATAACGACGAATTTCTTTATTTTCCCTTCTCCTACCATTTTAATTATGGCGTCTGCGGAATTAACTAAAGTTTGTCTGGCAAAACCGGCGTCGATAGTGCCTTTTATATCTTCCGGCATCTCCTCCGAATTTAACGCCATATTAATAGCTTCCGAGAAATCATGATTTGCTATATGTTTAACTCCGGGCATTGCAACCATATCCGTAGTAAAAATCCTGTTTTTATAACTTTCCAAAGGCTTTTTAATGCAGTTAGTGGTCATTATTATAGGCCCCTTAAATTCTGCAAATTCTTTTTCCTGTTCCCACCATGCCCCGCCGTAATTACCTATAAAATGGCTGAATTTTTTAAAGAACGGATAAGCATGCGCCGGCAGCATTTCACCGTGAGTGTAAACGTTAATATTTTTGTTTTCCGTCTGAGCCAATAACTTTTCGAGTTCGTATAAATCGTGCCCGCTGATCAAAATCGATTTTCCCAGCTTAGTTCCATTTAATACTTTAGTCGGCTCCGGTTCTCCGTAGTGTTCGGTATTTGCTTTATCGAGAGTCTCCATAACATTAACGCCTGCTTTACCGCACTCGGTTACTAAATTTAATAAAACGTTAAAATTTTTTTCTTCATTAGTTAAATAACTTAATGCTTTAATAATAAATTTTTTAACCTCATGACTTGAATAATTTAATACATATGCGTGATACGCATAAGCAGCCATGCCTTTTAATCCGTAAAGCAGAAGTTCGCTTAACGACTCCGCATCGCTAAGTTTATTCGGCAACACTATTTCTTTAGCTTTATCTAAATATATTTTAAGACTCTTATTTTCAGGAGTCCACAAATAAAATTCATTAATATCTTTGTATTTGTTCGGCGACGATTGTTTTAATATTTTAACGTATTTGTTTTTTATATCTATCGATTTATTTATTAAATCAAACATTCTTTGCTCGTCAAAATTAACGTTTGTTACGGTAGTAAACAATCCCTGCAAAATAAAAAAATAATCTTTTTCGTAATCGCCGTCGCTAATTTCAATTTTATCCATCAACATTGCAATTCCTTTTAGATTAAATATTAATAGATCCTGCAGGTCCGACACCTCCGAAGTTTTTCCGCATACGCCGCTTTTAACGCACCCCGTTTGATTTAAAGTTTCTTCGCACTGAATACAAAACATACATACTCTCCTTTTTAATTTGTTTTAATTTGTTATTATAAAATCGATAGGTTTAATTATAAGGAAATATGATTTAAAAATATGTGATTAAAGTCATGTTAACTTTTTTTAATATTTTAATGAGATTATGAAGACATAATTTAAACTAAGCAATTTATTTCTTGCAATTAATATTTTTTTTTGCTAATATAATAAAGTTTTATATTGAAATTAACATTCTATTCATTAAATCACAGTTAAGTAAGTTAAGAGGGGGGTTAATTAATATGGAAGACAATAACAAACATTTTACTAAAATAATGTGGGTAGTAGTTACAATTAGCGTTATCGTTGTAATTGGTCTCGGCATTTTTGCGGCAAGCGGACTAAACTATACTTTTCCTAACATGAACAGCATTCTCCCGCTATCGTTATAAAACTTTTTTATATTATAAAGAGCCGCTAGCTCAGCAGGTAGAGCACCTGACTTTTAATCAGGTGGTCGTGGGTTCGACTCCCGCGCGGCTCACCACTATTTTAAACACTTTTAAGATATTCTGTTTTTTGAATATTTTCTTGCGGTAAAGAATCGGTAAAGTTTTTTTCAAAATCCTTATTATCTAAGACTTTCACGGCGTTTTGTATGTGCGCCGAAGCTAAATGACTGTATCTTAAAGTCATAGTAATTGATTTATGCCCTAACAACTCTTTAACGGTCGTTAAATCAACCCCGCCCATTACTAACCTGCTTGCGAACGTATGCCTTAAGTCGTGAAAATGAAAGTCTATGATATGCGCTTTTTTTAAAGCGGCCGCAAAACTCTTTTTAAGGTCATAATAAGGCTTTAAAGTTTCCGGATTATAAAAAACATAGTCGGTTTTGATATTTCTGACTATACCAGATAAAGTGTAGAAAAGTGTTTGATTTATAGGTATTTCTCGCCTTTCTCCGTTCTTCGTTTTATCCAGTAGGATTATCCGATTCTTTAAATCTACCCTGTTCCAAGTTAAATGCAATATTTCCGATTTTCTCATTCCGGTATTTAATGCCGTTATCACGATAGGCTTTATTTCTTTACCACAGGCGTTTATAAGCCTTTCAATTTCATCATCGGATAAATACCTTAACCGCTTATTTTCGCCTTTTAGAAGCTTTACTTTCCGGACCCTCTTTAGGACGTCTTCATTTATCATTTCCCAGTCGGCCGCTTTCGTAAACATTCTTTTTAATGTAGCCGTCAGTCTGTTAGTGTAAGCTATACTGAATTTTTTAACCCAGTCGGTTTGGAATAGTTCCAAATCTTGCATAGTAAAATCAGATAAAGACTTATCTTTATACCTTTCGACAAGAGTTTTAACGAATAGCCCCATATCATATGCCGACTTTAGCCGGCCGTCGATAAATTCCAAATACCTTGCCGCCAGCTCCGAAAAAGTAGAATTATTTATTATAGGTTCTTGTTTCTGCTTTATCGGCTCGCCGGTCCGGATTTGTTCTTTAAGCTCGATGACCCAGCGGTCGAAAGTTGCCCTTGCTTCCATTTTTAAATTTGTGCCGCTGGATTTAAAATAAGTTAAACCGTTTATCGTTTTACTCATCATAAAATTATTGCTGTTAGCTTTTTTGTAAATGCCCACTTTTCACCTCCTAAACGACATTTACAAACGCTTACTTTTCGGATTAATCATATCATAGCTATTCTGATTAATCCAAGCAATAATTTTATCTTTGTCGAACCTTAAAGCTCCGCCTATTTTTATATAGGGTATTGCTTTATGATAAACAAGCTTATAAATATTCGACTGATTCATCGCTAACATCTCTGCAACATCTTTAATTTTTATCAGCATAATTTTTTTCCGTGTAGAAGTTTTTTTTATAATTAATAATTTTTTTTCAATTTTGCCTTTGCAGTTTGCCTTTGCCTTAGTTTTTGTCTTTGTCTTTTGCTTTGGTTTTTGCTTTTGCCTTTGTCCTTGCTTTTGCTTTTGCCTTTGCTGTTCCCCTACTCCCACACGCTTTTAGTAAGGGGGTCGTGAGGTTTGGTTTTTTAAACCTCACGACCCCCTTAGTAAGTGGGAGTAGGGGAACAGTGCCTTTTCGCTTTAAAAATACCGTTCCAATCTGCGACATACAGAAATCGGATAAGTATTTTTTATCTTTTTTTGGTTAAAACTTGGATTATTTTTTATCATTATCGGGATTAAAACCGATTTATTTTTTTTCTTTTTCGTTTCTTTCATTTTCTCCGTCCGTTCTTGTGTGTGATTTTTTTATTTCTTTTTCAGGATATAAAATCGTCTATATTCTGGATAAAATTATTTATTTCTACAAACATTATTTTGTTTTTAGTTTCGTATGTAATTAATCTTTCGTCTATACTTGCGCCGTTCTTATACTGGTCTATAATCGATATTTTATTTTGTAATTTATCCGGCTTCCCCTGTGTCAAATATATTAACTTTTTTATATCTGCGCTATTCTGCAACTGCGATAATTTCTTTGCGTATTTTTCCGCCGTTTTGTATTCAAGTTCGATTTCAAAGCCGATTAATCCGCCGTATCTTTCAATGATTATATCCGGTATTATTTTAAGTTTAGGATATGCTTTTTTACACGTTAAATCTATTTCATAATCGATATTTCTATTTGCTAATAATGCGCCTATTCTTGCGATTAATAAGTGATGATTAAAGTTATACAAAGACGATGTTTTAAGTTTACTTAAAATCGGTTTATTAAATTCTTGCTCGATGTTTTGAGCAAGCCAGCTTCCGCCTTTTTGCGTTAAGGTGTAAATTTCAATTTTAATATTTTCGGAATTTAATTTTTTAACATAACCGGATTTAACTAATTTCTTTAAACGTCTATATAAAGTATCGTATTTGATATTCAGCATAGTTAAAGCCGTAAAATCACAATACCTATGTTTATATAAAAGATATAATAATTGTTTATCTCTTTCGCTAAAATCAACTCTTTTATGCGCTCCCATTATTTCCCCTTTTCTTCTTCCATTGCGACTAATAGCCTGTCAATGCTTATCTCAACATCTTTCGATAAATCATATAATCCGTCAAATTCCGAATACCTAAATTTTAAACTTTCAAAGAAATTGCATATTTTCGCAATTTTATTTATGTCAGTTTTCTTAATTTTCATAATTATAATTCCTCCTTTTTATCGATAAATCTTGCGATATATTTTCTATATTCCGACAAAGGAAAAATGCTTGTATCTAAATTTTCGTCTATGACTGAAACTATAACCTGCTCGTTAAACTCCGGGGCGGTATCGTATCCGTTTTCGTCAAATCTAAATTTTTCCGGAGTCGTTATATGCGTAAATAGAAAATTTAACCTATTCCGCATTTCTTCCTTTGTAGCAACGAAGTTTATTATTATATCTTTCGCTATTACGATAACCCTGTAATTGTCATCTAAAATGTTATTTTTCATATCGTCCCCTTTTCATCGTGCGGAAATTGTTTCCGCACGATGATTTATTTTTTTACTGTCCGCCCGGCGGACACTTTAAACCCTTTAAAATCCCTATAATCGATTTTAAGGCGTTTGATTTTCTGTTAATAGTAAATTACCTGTTTTAAGTCTAAGGGGGCTAATTTTGCTTATTAGCCCCGCCGTTTTCTTTTGGTTTAAGGTAACTATGAGCCAAACTCAATAAATTTAAAACAACCCCCAGAATAATATCGCCTAATGCGGCGGTCATATTTCCGGTAAAATAATAATACAAAGCAAATATTAAAATAAAAATCGACGTAATATTAACCCTGTTCCTTTTAAGAAATTCAAGCTTATTCTTCATCGTTCCCCCTTTTGCCATAATGCTTTGATTTTCTACCCCCTGCCGATTCTGCGGCGTGTCTTGCCGCCGTAGAACTGCCTTTGTTTGCCGCAGTCGTTCCGCCCTTGCCTGCCAGCTTTGCCCCTAAATTACCGGCAAGACCGCCCCCTGACACTCCCGCCGCTCCGAGTCCCGCCGAAGCTCCAGCGGTTATTAGAGAAATCGTCGCATAACTTGCGATAGACCCCAAAGCCCCCATTCCGCCTTGATAAAGTTTTGATGTCAAATACGGCGTTAAAATTATAAGAACCACTAAAAAGGTATAAATCGCCGCTATTGCAAGCGGATCTAAATTTTGAAGTGATGGGTATGTGTTCCCCGTCGATAGAATCGTATTGAAGACTTGAAAAAGACACGCAGTAACAATGAACCAGCTCATTATTTCTATCGTATCTTTAATCCAAGCCTTAAGGAATGGTCTTAACGGCGGTATAATCGATAAACTAATCGTTATCGGACCAATAAGATACATAAAAGAAAGTAATATATATCTCAACCATTCTAATATCCATACTGCTACACTCGCCAACGTCAACGCTGCCACGGAGGCAAAACCAGACATCGAAAATTGAATAATACTAATGCCGCCGTGCTTCCAATTAAATATCGACTTTAAAAATAATGAAACTTCGTTTGCCGGCATTATAGCGTGCGCTATGCCGTTGCATACTGAATTTAACCATAGAAAAATTGTGTTATACATAATCAAAATTGACATTATGAATATCATATAAAATATTTCCTTCATATAGCCTTTTTCTTCTCCTAAGTATAGCTTTATAGCCATTGCGAACAAAAACACTATAAAAGAAAAAGGAAGTATCGTTTTTTCTAACGGCATAATGTTATTATTCATTATATTTGCGAATGTTGACGGTATTGTCGATGTTACGCCGATTTGCGGATATTTATATAGCGTTATATTGGTCTGTCCCGTAGTATTTACCGATGAAGTAGCCGGCGTGGGCGTCGTCTTCGGCGTGGTCGTCTTTGACGGCGGCGGAGCGTAATAATTCGGTGCGTTAGGGTTCGTGTCTTGCGGCGAACCCATTGCATATGCTTTTTTTGCTATACCTGCCCCCGTCGTGAAAGCAGTTATGATTATTAAAATTAAAATTAGTTTTTTCATAATTACCACCCCGCCGCAAAGCTATTAGCTAAAGATTCGCTTGTTTTTTCGGCGTTTTGCCTTTCATATCTGGCTTGTGTTTGTGCGCGTAATTTCCCCGCCTGCTCCGCCGCATTTGCCTGATTTTCTACCGCCTGATTTTGCAGTATTTCGCTTAAAAGTTCTATTATTTTGCCGTCTGCGC
>JAJYWW010000083.1 GCA_021791295.1 bacterium
ATAAATGCCGTTTTTATTTGCGAAGGTCGAGGGCTTCTATAAGAGCTTTATATCTTGCTTCGTCTTTATTTTTTAAATAATCCAAAAGATGCCTTCTTTTTGCTACCATCTTCAGAAGACCTCTTCTGGAATGATGGTCTTTCGCAAATTTTTTAAAATGCTCCGATAATAAATTAATTCTGTAAGTAAGCAGCGATACCTGAACTTCAACCGAACCGGAATCATGTTCGTGAGTTTTGAATTTGCCGATAATAGTAGTTTTTTCTTCTTTAGAAATAGCCATTTAATTGAACCCCCTTAAGGATATATTTAATTTTAATTTGTTATTTAGTCGGAATTGAATTCCGCCCCATTAATATTAATACTATTAATATTGCCGGCCGGTATAATATTTTTAATCAAAAAATCAGCGTCTTTTTCAATGAAATCCGGAGGCAAGGCGTTAGAAACGTCAAAACCTCCAGCGCTTGTTCTCCTGAGGCTGTAAAGCTGAGCCGGAATATCGAATTTATCAATTATTTCCTGAGCGATAGCCCTTATATAAGTCCCTTTAGAAACGGTGCATTTAAAATCTATAAAAGGATTGCCGGTAGATTTTATTTCAAAATTATATATTTTAACGACAGATGTAGGATTATCTGTAACTACGTCGATATTCTTTCTCGCATACTTATATAGAGGGATACCCTTATATTTTCGCGCGCTGAAGGCCGGTATCTTCTGAATAAAATCTCCGGATATATTTTTCAAATAATCGGCTACACTTTCGGTTTCGGAATCCGACACTTCCCTGAAACCGTTTTGTCTGCCTGTAATATCAAGAGTATCGGTGCTTATTCCGAGCATTAAAGTTCCTTCATAGGATTTAGGCATATTAACCAAACGATCCTGAAGTTTAGTAGCGTTATTTATAAGCACAGGCAAAACTCCGGTGGCAAAAGGATCAAGCGTACCGGCATGCCCTACCTTTGAACAGTTCAGTCGTTTTTTAATATGATAATCTACATTAAACGAGGTCATATTTTCCGGCTTATCTATAACCAAAACTCCGTTTAAGCTTTTATCGTATACTTTCATATTTTTTATGCTTTTTCGTTTAATATCTCGCCGCAATATTTATATACTTCTTTTTTAATTTCATTTATATCGCCGCTTACTTTGCATCCTGCGGCAAATTTATGCCCGCCTCCTCCGAACTTTTCGGCAACGTATGCTACGTTTGCATAACTTTTAGACCTGAAATTCAATCTGTACTGGTTGAAACCTGTTTCCCTGAAAAATATTGCAATTTCTACTCCCTGAATAGACCTTGGATAATTAACAAAATTTTCATACAGTCCGTTAATTTTTCCCGAATCGGATTCTTTAAGAACGTCTTCTATCATTTTTTTGGTGCCGACCATAGACGCAACTTTTCCGCCTGATGAAAATTCTAATGTATTAAGACTCTTTCCTAGCAAAAAATACATCTCCGCGGGTTTAGTCTCAAAAAGTTCGGTAGCTATTACAGAAGGATCCAGATTGTATTCGTTTAACACCGAACATATATAGAACGATCTTTTATTTGCGGAAGAATAATGAAAAGAGCCTGTGTCTGTTAGAATAGACGTGTATAAAGAAAGCGCTATGCCGTCACTTATAAAAGACAATATTTTAGCGCGCTCTTCTTTATCGCAGGGCAAAGGTTCCGCAAATTTATCTCCGAGGAAATTATCGAACGGCGAGTATTTAATATTGTTTATATATGCTCCGTATGCAAGAAAAAGGTAAAACAGAACTTCTCCTGCAGAACTTGCATCCGGCAGGACAAGATTTGCATGCCCGAAATACGTATTGGTAAAATGATGGTCTATATTAATTATTCTGTTTATTTTCGAAAGCTGTTCGTAATTTGAACCTATTCTGGAAAATTCGCCGCAATCTACTACAATAAGAAGATCTATAGGCTCTTTTGGAAATTCGTTTAAAAATTTATCTGATTCCGGTAAAAATTTCAAATTAGCAGGTATCTGATCTTTTTCGTAAAGATATACTTCTTTATCCAAAGATTTCAAAAATAATCCCGTCGCTATAGCGGAACTTATAGCATCTCCTTCCGGATTTTCATGAGTAGATATCATGATTTTTTTTGACGTTTCTATTATGCGGAATATCTCGTTAACGGTATTTTTAAAGCCGTTTAAATCCGAGACCGAATAATCTTTTTTTAAAGATATCATAAATTTATATGCTTTTTTGTTTTATTTGTTTAAAATTTATTAATTTTATAATTGTTTATTATATTGCTTATTTCAAATGCCTGCTTTAATCCGTCGTAATATTCAAATCTTATTTCGGGAACAACTCTTAAAAGCACCTTTGAAAAAACTACTTTTTTAATAAAATTTTTAGAACTTTCAAAACCGCTCAATGCCTTTTTAATTTCTTTTTCGGAACCCATAACGCTGAAAAATATTTTGCAAAATTTCAAGTCTTTAGATATTTCGGCGTTTATAATAGTAACATTTTTTAGTCTTGTATCGTTTACTTCAAATTCTAAACATAACGAAACTTCTCTTGCTATAAGTTCGGCAACTCTTTTATTTCTTTCTATCAATTTTCCTGAAACCTCTTTTATTATTTTATTTGACCGTCTGAAGATTCCAGAGTCTGTTTTATATATTCTATATCAAAAGCCTCTATTATATCGCCTGTCTTTACGTCGTTGAAATTTTCAAGCAAAATACCGCATTCAAAATTAGCCTGAACCTCTTTAACATCGTCTTTAAATCTCTTGAGAGAATTTATATGCCCAGTATATACTACCACATTGTCTCTCAGTAATCTTATGTTAGAAGATCTTTTAATAATGCCGTTCAAAACGAAAGAGCCTGCAACGGCTCCGAATTTCGGAACGTTAAAAACATTCCTCACTTCGGCTTTTCCTGTAATTTTCTCGTTTTCTATAGGAGCAAGAAGCCCTTCCATAGCATCTTTAATGTCTTTGACTGCATCGTAAATTATACTGTAATACCTTATTTCTATTCCTTCCGTTTCGCTTAAAGCAGAGGCTTTAGGTTCAGGGCGGACGTTAAACGCTATAATTATAGAATTAGTAGCTTTTGCAAGCATAACGTCGCTTTCTGTTATAGCTGAAGCGCCGCCGTGAATAACGTTTACCTTTACTTTTGGATTGGAAAGTTTTTTAAACGACTGTATTAAAGCTTCCATCGAGCCGTAAACGTCTGTTTTGACGATTAGCTTAAGTTCTTTTACATCACCCGTTTTAATCTTTTCATACAAGCCTTCAAGAGTCAATCTTGCATTTGAATTAAGTTCCGATTCTCTGTGTTTCAACTGTCTTTCCAAACTTATTCTTTTTGCTTCTTTTTCGTCTTTAAGAGCGATAAAATTATCTCCCGGAGATGCAACTCCTTCTAATCCAAATATCTCGACCGGCGTAGAAGGTCCGGCAGATAATATTTTATTTCCCTTATAATCCAGCATAGCTCTGACTTTAACGTAATATAAACCGCAGACTGCGCTGTCGTTAACGTTTAACGTTCCGCTCTGAATCAATACCGTGGCAACCGGTCCTCTGCCTTTATCGAGCTT
The DNA here is from genome assembly GCA_021791295.1 of bacterium. Next base: position 3,595 of record JAJYWW010000083.1, read on the forward strand.
TGCTTCTATAACTGTTCCTCTTGCGGGTTTATTTGGATTTGCTTTTAATTCCAATATTTCAGCTTGAAGAATAATAAGTTCTAATAGTTCTTTTATTCCGGTACCCGCTTTAGCGGAAACCTCAGCATAAAGGGTAGTTCCGCCAAGTTCTTCGGAAACAAGACCGTATTCTAATAGGCTGTTTTTAATTTTAGCGGGGTTAGCCCCCGGCTTGTCTATTTTATTTATCGCAACTATAATAGGAACGTTTGCCGCCTTAGCATGATTAATAGCTTCTATAGTCTGAGGCATAACTCCGTCGTCTGCCGCAACGACTAAAACGACGATATCTGTTATACCGGCTCCTCTTGCCCTCATTTCAGTAAAAGCTTCATGTCCGGGAGTATCTAAAAAAGTTATCATGGAACCGTCTATTTCGACGCTATATGCTCCGATGTGCTGAGTTATGCCGCCGGCTTCGTTGGAAGTTACGTTTGTCTTTCTTATGGCATCCAGCAAAGAAGTTTTTCCGTGATCTACGTGACCCATGACCGTAACTACCGGAGCTCTGGGTAAAAGCGATTCTTCCGTATCAACGGATTCTTCCAAAGCTACCGCTTCGTTAAAACTAACGTTTTCGACGGTATATCCATATTCCGATGCTATAAGGGACGCTGTATCCACGTCTATTACGTGATTCATTGTAGCGATAATTCCGATATCCATTAGTTTTTTTATAACTTCTGCGGCTTTTACTCCAAGAGCCTGCGACAACTCGTTTACTGTAATACCGCTGCTGATTTTTATTACCTTTTTGGAAGCTTTTTTCTCCGGTATTATCTGCTGGATATGCTTAGCCTGCTTGCCGCGCTTGCCGCCAAATTTTCTTTTATTGTGCTTCCTGAAAACAAAAGATTCGCCTTCTTCCGACGTATCAATAAATTTTTCGTTTTTAGAAAATTTAAGCTGAGGCCCTTTCTTTATTTCTTCTTTTTTTACGGGTTTTTTATGTCCTGAAACATCGGCGGTTTCTTCGGCCAACGCTTTAACTTTCGATACGTCTAAGGTCTTTATTACGCTAAGAACGTCCGGTTTTTGAACGGGTTCGTTTTTTGCTCCTTTTTTTAATTTCCCCGTTTTTTCTTTTTCTTTTGATTTTTTTTCCGATAATACGGCGTCTTGCGGCTGTTTAGTTTTTACCTGCTCTTTATTTGCTTTATCGGTTTCGACGGAAGCAGCGGTTGCGGCCGAAACTTCGGCGGGAGCGGCGGGTATTTTTTTTTCGATATTTCCGGCTATTTCAGCTTTACCCTCATCTGCGGAAGTCGACGGTTCAGGCAAATTAACTTTAGATACTTCCGGCTCCGCAACGCTCGCCCTTCTTCTTATGACTCCCTTAGAAACTCTTCTTTCTTCCATTATTTTTTTCCTTGTCGATAAAGATGTTTATATCGTATCCTGTTCTATTTTTTCTTTCAGTTCTAAATCCGCTTTAATTTTTTCCAAATATTCTATTGCGGAATTTATAATTTTTTCCGCTTTTTTATTATCGACCGTAATATCCTTAGCTAATTTATCGGCGCCGGCGCCGGCAATGCTTTCAATAGAAACATAGCCGTTTTGATAAAGAAGTTTAGCGGTAATATCTCCAATACCGGGTATTTCCAGTAGTTCTTTATAAGCGTTCTTATCTTTAGAGCCTATTTTAGACTGGCTTAATATGTCCAATTTATAGCCTATAAGCTTAGAAGCTAGCCTTACGTTCTGTCCCTGCTTGCCTATAGCAAGGGCAAGCTGGTCGTCGGGAACTATAACCGTAATAGTTTTTGAATCTTCATCTATCGCTATATTGGAAACCTCTACCGAACTTAATGCGCTCACGGCAAACTTTGCCGGATTATCGGAATAAGGTATGATATCTATTTTTTCGCCTCTTAGTTCGTTGGTTATGCTCTGTATCCTAATGCCTCTCATACCGACGCATGCGCCGACAGGATCTATGTCTTTGTTTGTTGTAGCGACCGCTATTTTAGACCTGAAACCCGGCGCTCTTGCAACCCTGACTATTTTAACCGTACCGTCGTATATTTCGGGAACTTCCGTTTCGAAAAGCTTGGTCAAAAATCCTTCCGAGGCACGGGACAGAACAAGCTTTGGTCCGCCTTTTTCCATTTTAATATTGGATAAAACGGCTCTTATCCTGTCGTGCGGCCTGTATGTTTCGCTGAATATTTGCTCCTGCCTCGGCAAAATGGCTTCCGTTTTTCCAAGATCGACTATTATCATAGATTTTTCTACTTTTCTTACTAACCCGCTTACTATTTCTCCTCTGCGCTCATTAAATTCGTTAAAAATATTTTTATGTTCTATTTCCTTTATTTTTTGAAAAATAATCTGCTTTGCAACCTGCGCTTCTATTCTGCCGTATATATTTTTTTCGACTTTTAATCCAAGAATATCGCCCATAATCGCACCCGGATCAGCTTTCAGAGCTTCATCCATAGATATTTCCGTTTTAGGATTTTTAACGTCTTCGACAACCTTTTTAAACATAAAAATTTCTATCTCTCCGGTTTCATCCGTAAAATGCGATTCGAGATCGTATCCCTGTCCTAGATTCTTCCTGGCAATTGCTAAAATAGCCTGTTCTAAAGCTTCAACGACTAATTGTTTTTCGATGTTTTTATCTTTAGATACCTGGTCGATTACAGGATTTAGATCGCTTATAATAATCTGGGGCACCTTAAAACTCCTTAATTTTATTAATTAATATTATAAAATATACTATACTACTAACAGATTTCCTTTTTTTATGTCGCAAAAATCGACTTTTACAGTTTTATTTTCTATTTCGTCTAAAATTGAGACTTTTTTATTTTTGTCTCCGCCCGAAACCTCGGCTATTTCACCTATAAGATTAACTCTGCCTTCGATTTTATTTTTTAAAACTATTTTAGCTCTTTTTCCGACAAATTTTTCATAATCGTTAAACTTTATAAGTATCCTGTTAACGCCGGGAGAAGAAACTTCAAGCGTATATTTAAATTTAACGACGTCTTTTACGTCTAAAATCATTCCAATCTCTTTAGATATTTCAGATAAAGCCGATATATCTACCCCTTTTTCCGAATCTACGTAAACCCTTAAAATTGCTCCGCTGTTTTTCTTCGCCGGAAAAAATAAGGCGCCTACTAAATAGCATCCGTAATAAGGGACTATATCTTCTATAATCCTTTCTAAGTCGTTTATTAAATTTTCGTGCATAAAACAAAAAAAGCGGGTAAAACCCACTTTATATAAAAAACAAAATTAGGTGAAACTTTTTTATATACAACTAGATATTAAAATTATAATGAAAATTTAATAAAATATCAACAATAAATTTTATGTTTATATTTTACGGAATGCAAAAAAAGACCGCAAGACGGAGCGCATATCGAATCGCAAATAAAGTTTCTTTCTTTCAGCATTTTTTTTAAACAGTCTATATCGGTTTTTCCCGTTCCGCAAAAAATTAATGCTCCTACTATTCTTCTGACCATGTTTCTCAAAAATCCGCCGCCTTCTATAAAAATATCATACCCGTAATTTTCTTTGCATATTTTTATTTCACTTATGGTCCTGTTATAATTTTTATTTTTTTCATTTCTTTCCTTTCTCGTAAAATTAAAAAAATCGTTCATTCCAAGAAAAACTGAGGCTGAGCGGCTCATCAGAGCGAAATTCAATTCTTCTTTTACAAACCACGACTTGTTAATTAATAGAGGACTTCTAAAACCTGAATTAATTTTATAAAGATACGTTTTTGACAGGACATCGCGGGTAGCATGAAAAGAATCGTGAACGATATCTATGTTTTTTATCGATATATCATGCGGAAGAATGCCGTTTAACGATATTTTAAATTTGTTAATATCGTAAAAAAGGGGGAGTTTAAAATTGGCAACCTGGTTTAACGCATGAACGCCCGCATCGGTTCTTCCCGAAACAAATAACTTTGCATCGGTTCCGGTAAATATCTTTATTGCTTTATTAATTTCGTTTTCAACGGTTTTAACGCCGCGGCGCCCGTACGTTCCGGTTTGAGACTGCCAGCCTTCGTAATTAGTTCCGCAATATTCTATAACCGCTAAATAATTCATTCTACCGTTACGTTATCTTATTTATCTGCCGTTACCGCATTTTGAAAGTATATATCTTAATGACCTCAAAGACAAACCCAGTGTTTTAGCCGCTTCCAATTTAGAGTTTTCTTTTTTTATACTGTCCGCAACTATATATTTTTCTATTTCTTTTATAAAATCGGCCAGCGTCAATTTTCCGTACCGTTTATTTAAATTTTCAAAAATTCCCGCTATTTCCGACATATAATAGTCCATGTCAATATCGTCCGTTTTGCGGATATTCGTATCCGGAATATTCTTATAAAATTGTAATGAAAGATTTTCTTTTCCATCGTGTTTATTTTTTTCTAAAATATAATCCGGCAGGCAATCTAAAACAATCTCTTTATCTTTATTCAATAGCGGTTCTTCCTCCGTATCCGAACCGCCGCAGTAAATACAAGCTCTTTCTATTATGTTTTCCAGTTCGCGTATATTGCCCGGATAATCATATTCCGCAAGAAGCGCAAAAGCTTCCTGCGAAATAGAAGTTATTGATTTAGAATATTTTTTTATAAAATACGGGATTAATTCCGGCAAGTCTTCTTTATGTTCTCTGAGCGGCGGCATTAAAATATTTATTTTGTTCAACCTGTAATAAAGGTCTTCCCTGAATTTCCCCGCAGATATTAAAGCAGGCAAATCTTTATTTGTAGCGGCTATTATTTTAACGCTCAGAGACTCTTCTTTGTTTGAGCCTAATTTCCTGTATGTTTTTTCCTGAAGAATCCTCAACAGCTTAACCTGAACCTGCATAGGCAGATCGCCTATTTCGTCCAGAAAAAGTATGCCTCCGTCGGCATACTTTATTAAACCGGTTTTATCGGTTTCCGCTCCGGTAAAAGTCCCTTTGGAATAACCGAACAATTCGCTTTCTACGAGATTATCCGGAATTGCCGCAATATTTACCGGAACGAAAGGTATCTTTTTTGAATCGTAAGAATTTTTAGAATAAATCTCGTAAATTAATCTTGCCGCCAGTTCTTTGCCTGTTCCGGACTCTCCGGTGAGGAGTATAGTGGTAAAACCTTTAGAGACGCGGTTCAAATCGTTAAGAACCGAGTTTATGGCTTTTGAAGAACCTATAATGCCGCCTCTTAAAAACCCTGTTTTTTTTAAATCGTTAAGCTCGTCTAAAACCGAAAAATAATCCAGTGCATTTTTAATTACTATTCTGAACTCTTCATTGTCAAAAGGTTTGGTAAGATAATCGAAAGCGCCTATTTTTATAGCTTCTATGCCTATTTTGACATCGGAATACGCAGTCATTAATATAACCGGAATTTTGCCGTAATTTAAAGCAGATTCTTTATATTCCCCTTTTATATGCTTTATTAAATCCATTCCGGACATCTCCGGCATTCTTACGTCTGAAATTATCAGATTAAAAATTTGGGTTTTTAGAAGTTTTATAGCGGCATTTGCGCTCTGCGCCGTAAAGACCTCATAGCCGTCTATTGAAAGAAGTATAGAAAGCGATTCGAGAATAGATTTTTCGTCGTCGACTATTAATATCCTCTGTTTATTTTTCATTTTACAGGTATATTTATTTTAATTAAAGTTCCTATAGATTTTCTGCTGACCATGCTTACGTCTCCCCCAAGGCTTTCGGTTACGGAATAAACTATCGACAATCCGAGTCCAAAACCGTTTTCTTTAGTTGAAAAAAGAGGTTTAAAAGCGTTCCTAATTGTAAAATCGTCCATACCATCTCCGTTATCCGCAACGGTTATAGAAATAAGATTTTTTTCTTCCGTTTTTTGTTCCTTTTTAGCCCCTATCCTTACTATTCCTATTTTTTTATTTTCTTTTATTGAATTCGACATGCTTATTTCGACCGATTGCACCGCATTTTGAATTAAATTTGAAAATATCTGAATAATTCTATTTTTTTCCGAATACACCTTTTCTTCTTTGCCGACGGAGTTATGAATTTTAACTCCTGTGCCGCCTGTATACTTTAATATTATCTCATTTATAAGCTGATATAAATTAAAATTTTCAAAATTGCCGTTTGCCGCCGCTGCCGCCGTTGATTTTATTTTGATTAATCCTAAAAAATCAGTTACTAAATTGTTAAGCCTGTCGGATTCGGTTTTAATTATATTTATCAATCTTTTATGATCTGATTCTTGAATATCCGAATATCCGGAATCTAGAACATAAGCGGAAGTATTTATAGCCGAAAGAGGATTTCTTATTTCGTGGGCGAGCCAGCCTGCAAATTTACCGGCGGTTTTAAGGCTTTCGTTGATTCTTGATTCCGTTTCTAATTCTTTTATATATGTTATATCCTTGAAAAGCAGAATATAATTTCCAATTTTATGCACATCTCCCGAAGGCTCGGTAACGGCAAAACCTAAAACGGTATTTTTATGGTTAATTTCAAACCTTATACCGTCTATTTTTTCTTTTTTTAAAAATACATTAACGGGGAAATTTTCAAAAATATCGGTTATCTTAACGTCGAAATTAAATAAAATTCCGGTTTTATTTTTAAAATTTCGTTCGGAATCCAGATTGACTATTTTAACTGCCGCTTCATTTATAAAGACTACATTGAAATTTTCATCTATGACTATAATACCCTGAGAAAAAGAGTTAAACAGCTCTCTGTTAAAATTTTGCGATTTTTTTATAAATTCGTCTTTTTCTATTATTTTATTGCTTAAATTGCCTAACTCGCCGGAAAATCTGTAAAAGAGCCATGTAAATATTAAAACGCCGAGTATGTTGGTACTCGTAATAAATAAAAGTTTATCGGGATTATATAAAAAATAATAATGGCTGCCTATGTCAAAGTAATAATGAAGATCTGCCGACAGCCCTATAGCTAAGGACGAAGCAATGCCGTATATTAAAACTCCGGATTTTAAAAAAATAAATCCGGCTATAAGAATCAGAAGATAATACAGAAATATGAACTTATCGTTTAAACCGCTGCTTAATATGATTAATAGCGATATAACTGAAAAATCTAACGATAACTGGAAAAAACCAAAAAAAACCAAAAATTTATAATTGTCTTTTTTCCTTAAAAAAAACAAAATTACATAATAAAGAATAGTTATAAATATTACGAGAAGGGTAAAAAAATATATAAAGATGGAATAATGAATTATATCTTTATAATTAAGAATGACGTAAGACAGAACGATTAAAGAAAAGGCTAAAATTCTAAAAGTTATTGCAAATTTTAATTTGTTGTATAAATTTTTAAAATCTCCTTCATTAATTTTTTTCATCCCTTAATGGCTTTTCCCAGATTAAATATCGGTAAATACATGGCTACTACAAGCGTGCCTACTACAATGCCCAGAAATACGATAAGTGCAGGCTCCAACATCTGAGTAAGATTATTAACTGCGTTATCGACCTCTTCATCGTAATAATCGGCTACTTTTGCAAGCATAGCATCCAGATTTCCGGTTTTTTCTCCTACCGTAATCATCTGTATAACAAGCGGAGGGAAAAGGTTCGTCTTGTTTAAAGACGCACTTAAAGGAGAACCTGAAGAAACCTCGTCTTTCGTCCGCATTAAAGATTCTTCTATTATCTTATTGCCGCTAGTCTTAGAAACTATTTCTAATCCCGCAAGTATAGGCACGCCGCTTTCTACCATAGTAGAAAGCGTTCTTGCAAATCTTGCTATAGCGACTTTTTTCAGCAGAATGCCTATAACGGGTATCTTAAGCACCATTCTGTCGATATTGCGCTTTCCGTTTTCTCTCTTTCCGTATGCTTTAAAAGCAAATATCAAAATGCCTAATGCAATAATAATATACAGTATATATGCTCTCATAAAATTAGAAAAATCTATTACGTCTCTTGTCAGTGCCGGCAGTTTAGCGCCT
>JAJYWW010000089.1 GCA_021791295.1 bacterium
TATCATTACGAGAATTTGATTCCAGCGATTTTCTTATATAATCGGTTATCCTTAGCATCAGTTTCCATTCCTCCAAAAATTTCTATTTCCCGAATCTTTTATAAAAGCTATTAGAGATTTAATTTCCTGTTTAGTTAAATCGAATTTGGGCATAGCGTTATACTTATATCCAAGCCTCTTTGAAAATTCAGACGGGTTCGATAATTGAGATTTGATTCCTGCAGAGTTCAAATGTGTCGCTATATAGGAAAAAGAAGGACCTATAGACTGAAGCGTGGGATTATGGCATCCCCAGCAGTAAGTAAAATAAACCTCTTCTCCAAGAAGAGCGGCATCATTCATTCTTTGATAGTTTACATAATTGTATTTTCCTATGACATCGTCAGCCGATATTTTATTAATTATTTTTAATGAATTAGTGTTTATTACCGCGATTTCGCCGTTTTTTCCATAATCGCTAATATAGGCGAGCCTTTCGTTTCCGGAAAACTGAGTATGAATAACTAATCCGCCTTTTTTTACGGTAATCTTTTTAACTTTAAAATTATGCTTATTTATAAGGACTAAATCGTCTGAACTGTTATCTACCCATAGATATTTAGTATAAGGATTGGTTTTAACGAAAAAGCCGGGGCCTCCGGTATATATATTTTTTATAAATTTCCAATTATACATACGCCATACGGACACATAAGGTTTTATAAGATTTGTAAGGGCAAAATAGAATTTTCCATTATTGAACCAGAAAGCCGCACCCGCCGGATGCGGTATCCCGTATGAATAATGAGAATAAACTATTCTTTTTTTCTTAAGACTGAATACATAAAGTCGCCCTCCTTTAAAAGAACCTCCTACTGCATATTCATCTAAAGGATCTACGAAAAAATCCTGAAAAGGAACGGGGATTTTGTAATAATTTACGTTTAGGGTATCCGTGTTCAATATACCTATAACCGGCTTGTGCATAAAAGAAAATACAGCTTTGTTATTTCTAAATAATCCGTAAATTACGCTTATTCTGTGTTTTAAAGCTATTACCTTCACCGGTTTGAGACTTTTTGCATTTAATACGACGATAGACTCTGGAAGCCAACAGGCGGCAAGTACATATTTCCCGCTTTCTGAGAGTGAAATATTTCTTAGATAACGGCATGCCCTAACTTTATAAGCCAATTTTTTAGTATAAAAATCATACTTGCCCACGAAACCTGTATTTGAGGGAAGATATAAATACCTTCCCGATGGAGAATATTTTAATCCGCCGTGAATATTACCAAAATCAAATTTATTTAATATTTTCGTCCCTTTCATTATCCATATCTTCCCAATCCCGCTTACAACTACCGCCATGAGATTTTTTACATTGACGTATTTAATATTCTGCATCTTTAACTTTCCATATTCCTCAATGCTGTTTTTAATATCTTTCTTTGTCCATAAGACTTTTTCTGAAGATGGTGTTTTCAGATAGCTTATAAGCTCAAGTAAATCTTTGCCCGATAAATTTTTAAAAGCAGGCATAGGCACGGGAAACAAGCCTTTTGTAATAATAATTTTAAGTTTATCGTAAGGAAGTCTTCCGATAAACTGGGGGATAAGCGGAGGGGCGGACTTGCCGAGCCTGTGGACTCCATGGCAGACGAAACAGCCGTTTTGTAAATAAAATCTGCGGCCTGCCTTATGCAAGCCAGCCGATTCACTTTTTAAAGTATCTCTGGCATAAATGGAAACACTGGGATAAAATACAAAAAAAACAATAAACGACAATGCGATTATTAACATCACAGCAATAAATATAATTTTAAAGATTCTCATAACTATTCTTCCTTTTTTATAATTAGCCAAATGCCCGTTATGCTTTTAATTGCCCCGTCTAAATATAAACGGGGCAAAGGAGGTAAGAAACTTAAATTAATTATAATATGCGAATTATATGTTTTAAATAGGATAAAATCTGATTTTTGTAGGGGAAATTTGAAATAAAATGTAGGGGAAAAACCTATATTATATTTTCTATATAAATAATTAATTATGTTTATTATATAAAAGAATAGCGGGATATCGAATTATTTAATCTCATTATCCCGCTATTCTTATTAAACTCATTGAACAATTATTTCAACGATTCCAAATAACCTGCTACAGAGTTAATTTTAGCTTTAGTCAGCATATTCTTAAATGGGGGCATCATAACTATATATTTTTTTCCGTTTATAAGAACGGTGCCTCCAGGATTAAAATAACTATCTGGATTTTTAATAAAATCTTTTAACCATACAATGCTTTTTTTTGCTCCTATATTGCTTAGGTTAGGTCCCGTTTTGCCGCCGACTCCGTTAATAGTGTGGCAATTTATACAAATACTAGAAAACACTTCTTTCCCCGACATGGCAAAAACAACATTATTGCAGTATAAACTAAAGAAAAAAGCAAATAAAACCGCCGTTAGTATAATCTTTCCTACTCTCATTTTATTACACCTCTTAAATATATGTTTTTTTATTTACTTCTTTAGAAAATATAAAATTGAATTTTTAATCTTTAATTATTTTAGTTTGTTTCAACTACTTTAAAGATGTTAAATATTGAGTAAGTCTATTAAGATTATTTGCGCTTATTTTTTTGTTTGCCGGCATTACAGACTCATATGTTTTTCCGTGAAAAATACAAAAAGAATTAGGGGTGAAAAAATTTGTTTTAGGATTTCTTATTTGCTTTCTAATCCATGAATATGTTCTGATTTTTCCGATAGCAGAAAGATTAGGGCCAATGGTTCCGCCCTTTTTATTAATAGTATGACACATTATGCACCCCTCTTTTTGAAATAATTGTCTGCCTGTAAGTGCATAACCTTTTGATGAATTAAATGCTATAACCACTGTCGTCACTATAAAAATTATTATCACAAATAACTTTTTCATAATTTGTTCTCCTTTTTATAACAAACATACATATAAAATCTTCTTACTTTGTTTTATTTTAACGATTCGAGATATCCGGCAACTTCTTTAAGCTTAGTTGGGTTTAATTGAAATTGAGGCATTATGCTTCCCTGAAAATGTTTACTCGGATTCGCAATCTGTACTTCTAGCCAGTGGATCGAATGTCCTTTTGAACCTTCGTTAGAAAGATTAGGTCCAATTGAACCTCCAGAACCGTTTATAGTGTGACAACTTAAACAACCTTTAGCTTTAATAATTTTCATTGCTTTAGCAGAATTTGACGTTTGCGCATTTGCCTGTACATTACCGTAAATAAAAAAAACAAACAAAAAAATAGAAAAAATTAAAGCCTTTATTTTATAGCTTTTCATTTTTAGTTCCTCCTTTTATTTTAAGTTAAATTCAAGTTATCAAAATAGATTATTTTATATAACAGTTTAAATTTAATATATAATGAGGAATTTTAAAATAGGATAAATGCTGATTTTTGTAGTATAAATGTAGAAATGTAACGTAGGAAAGAAACTTACTAAGGCGGATTATATTATTTCTTTAAAATCTTAAGGTTGAAATAAATCAAATCTATAAGCTGAGATTTGCTTGAAAAATTGAGCTTTTCCATACCTCTCGAACGGTATGTAGCAACAGTTTTCTCGCTCAAAAAGTACTTCTCGGCAATTTCTTTATTTGTAAAACCCTGCGCAACTCCGACCATAACCTCTTTTTCTCGTTTGCTTAAAGCTTCCCATAATGTCTCTTCCCTGCTGAGAATATCGGCGGAGTCCTCATTCTTATTTGACATAAAATCTTCAATCATCGACGGATGAATATACGTTTCTCCCCTGGCAACGGTTTTTATCGCATAGACTAAATCATAATCCATAGCCTTTTTTACTAAAAACCCTGACGCTCCGGCTTCGAGAACTTTTTGCATATACTGCTTGTCTTCAAACATAGTCAGCATCAGTATTTTTGAGTTTGGCGAAACTTTTTTTATTTTTGGTATTAAATCGATTCCGTTTATTTTTGGCATAGATATGTCAAGTAAAACGACATCTGGGGTTTTTGTCTTTATAAGTTCGACGGCGCGCATGGCGTCATTCGACGTTCCTGCAACGCTGATACCTTCCTGTGTGTCCAAAAATATCTTTAAAGTCGAAAGTAATATGGAATGGTCATCGACTATAACTACAGTTATCATTTTTCTATGCCTCTTCTTTATTAATTATTAGTAACAGGAATATAAAATTTTACTACCGTTCCTAAATTATTTTCGGATTCTATGGTCAACTCTCCTCCAAACAATTTAGCCCTTTCTTTCATGCCGTCAATTCCGAGATGCTGATCATCTTCTCCGCAGCATCCAAAACCCTTTCCGTTATCTTCTATAATGCCTCTAATTTTGCCTTCGTATCTTTCTAAAATTATCGTAACGGAATCGGCACAGGCGTGGCTGATAACATTTAATATCGATTCTTGAATTATTCTGTATATATTGACCTCTATACTTTTATCTAACTGTCGGTCTTCTAAAAAATTAATAGGATAAAAATCTATTTTCATAGCAGGATTATTTTTAACGACGTCCGCAATATATTGTTTTAGGGCATTAATCAATCCAACCTCGTCAAGCATACTTGGTCTTAGGTTTTTAGCCATATTGTGGATAAGATTTATGCCTTCAGTCAGATTATCCCTTATTTGTTGAATTTTGTTTTTTATTTCGGCTACATCATTGCAGTCGTCGAGCATTCTGAGCTTTATTTTTAAAGAAGATAGGAACTGTCCGAATCTGTCGTGTAAACTTCTGGACAATTTCCTTCTTTCTTCTTCCTGAGCATTAATAATTTTTTTTACAAAATCGTTTCTCAAATCTTCATTTTTAACCCTCTCCTTTTCGGCTTCTTTTAATATAAAAGCCATCTCGTTAAAAGAGTTCGAAAGTTTTCCTATCTCGTCATATCCTTTGGCGTCCGTAGTAATGTTGTAATCTCCTGCTTTTATTTTTTCGGTGGCTTCATAGAGTTTGACAACGGGCGTCAAAAACCACCATGCTATAATCTTAAATATTAAGTAGATAAAAATGGAGCTGAAGATTAAAATCAAAATAATATTTTTTAAAAAAAGCGGGGACTCTTGCGAGAAGAAAGAATCCTTCATGCGGTCCATGGATATACCTACTCTTACGTCTCCCAGCTGTCCGTCATGCACCGGAAACGATGTATCCAAAATTTTCCCGTATATTTTATTATTATATTTAACGATAGATATTTTATTCCGACTATTATTTTTTTTTAGAATATTACCCACGATATTAAGATAAAAACCTTTATGAAAAGCATAGGCAGTTATGGTTCCTTTGTTATTTAAGAAAAATATATAAAGAATATTTTTATTGTTTTTAACTTCATTCTTAAGCAATATATTTAGTTTATTATAATCCTCGCCGGCAATAAAATTAGCGGAATCTTCGGAAATATGTTTTCCTATAACCATGCTCATATAACGCGCATCATGAGAAATTTCCCCGTTATAAAAAGATAACATAAAATATAAAATTATAATTCCCAAAAAAAGACTTGTAAGTATAGTAAGCCCGATTAATTTAATTTTTATGGAAACATCAATAAATTGCTTCCAAATATTTAAAACAAAAATTTTTATTTTATTTAATTTTTGACTCATAATATTTTAATAAATATTTATAATGCTTAATTCACTTCTTAATCCTCATTATTAATATATAGCAAATTAAAGAAGAAGCTATTAGAATAGCCGGTATGAAACTGCGGTAGCTTTCGTACAGCAATCCTGCTATGCTTCCGCCTATAAAACTTCCCGAAAATTGCAAAGTATTGTAAACCCCCATGGAAGTGCCTACGAAAGACTTATCCGATGAAGACGACACTAAAGAAGGCATTATAGGTTCGGTAATAGAAAAACCCGTAAAAAACAAAATTCCGCCGATTATAATTACCGGCAGGGCATAACCTTTAGTATCGGAAAACATAAAAATGCTTGAAACAGCCATCAATAAAAAACTTAATTTCAAAAGATGAACTTCATATCCCATATCAGCTTTTTTTGAAGCTTTAATCATTGCAAAAAGAGAAAATACGACCATAGGTATTAAAACCTTATAATAATATCCGGTTCCTAATTCATGTTTGACTATTAAAGGCAGACCGAAAAAGAAAACGGTCATAAAGAAAGACAAAAGAAAACCCTGCACGGAAAGATTTGCAAGCGTTTTATTTTTCAAAACGGCAACGGCATCCTTAAAGGAAATTTCTATTTCTTTAAGCATTTCTTTGCTTTTCGGCTCCTCTACCCATACAAGGATTAAGACGGCCGAGATTATCCCCAGAATGCCGGAAACATAAAATAAAAACGGATAGCCGAAATAATAAGAAAACAGGGGTCCCATTACGATACCTACTACGAAACTTAATCCTATAGGAATACCGAGAAACGCCATAGCTTTAGTCCTGTCTCCTTCGGAAACGGTATCGGAAACCAAAGCAAACGCAACAGAGCTTTCGGCGGCGACTCCTTGAAGAAACCTTAAAGAAATAAGTTCGTAAATATTATCGGAAAAACCTATTATAAAAGTAAATATGCCGAATAAAAGCATGCCGAAAAACAAAACGTTTTTTCTTCCTATTTTATCGGAAATATAACCGAACGGAATCTGAAAATCGCCCTCGATAAGCCGTAAATACCGAATGCAATTCCGATTAAAATAAAACTTGACGTAAATTTTTCGGCGAACAGCACGAAAACCGGCAAAACAAGAAATACCGCAAGCATTCTTAGTCCCACGACGGAGCTCATTGCTATGATAGTCTTTTTCTGCTTTTTGTTAAAAGCCATTTTGCATTCCCCTAATATACTTAAACTTTTTGACCGTAAATCGCTTATTTGCCGATACTCTGGATTCCCGCTTATTATTATAAATCACTTTCCTGTCCTTATCTGGCGCGACTGGTAGCTTCTAATAGCCCTTAAAAAATCTATTTCCCTGAACTCCGGCCAGTATGCTTCGCAGAAATAAAACTCTGAATATGCACTCTGCCAAAGCAGAAAACCCGATAATCTGATTTCTCCGCTAGTCCTTATAATTAAATCGGGGTCGGGGGAACCTTTCGCATAAAGATATTTGGATATATTTTCAACGGTAATAATATTGGACAGGTAATCGTAATCGTCGTTAAAACCTGAAGAACATTGCCTGCTATTAGTGTCCTGCAGGGACGAATTTTTATGCAAAGCTCCTTTTTTATTTTCGTCCGAACCTTCGCATACATGGCTTGTTTTATTTATTATATAAATATTATCCGAAATAAAATTTATTATAGCGTCGCATATCTCCTGCCTTCCTCCGTATCCGACGGCTATATAAAGTTTCATATTGGAATAATCTTTAGTTTTATTTTCGAGTCTGTCGATGACTTCTATTAAATCTTCGGACAACAGCTCTCTTTTGCCGATAACCGAAACCCTTATTTTATTATCGTTTATAAATTTTGAATTTATATAAGATTCAAGCTGATTTTTAATTATATGCATTAAACTGTCGATTTCGGAGCGGCTTCTTTTAAAATTATCCGTAGAAAATGCCCATACGGTAACGACTTTGATTTTTAAGTCTAAACACCAGGAAAGAACTTCATAAAGTTTATCGGCGCCTTTTCTATGCCCCCTGCTTGCATCTTCAAAACCGCATTTCTTGGCGTATCTCCTGTTGCCGTCCAATATTATTCCTATGTGCTGAGGGATTTTATTCTTTAATATCTGTCTTTCTAACTTTTTTTTATAGTAAAAATATGCTAATTTTTTTACGAACATTTTATTTATTATGTTATAATCTTTTTAATTAATTTTAATTTTTAATATAACATATTTTGACTATTTTTTAAAATTCAGCGTGTCTTATAAAGAAGTAAACGGCATAGATATTTTTTATATTTTTCATGAAGCGCCTATTGCTAAAGATAAAAAAGCTGAAAACAGATGTATAGTTCTAATTCACGGCGCCGGCGGAAATCATCTTTCGATGCTTTATATTTTTAACTATATAAAAAAACGCTTCGGCAAAACTTTTAATATTTTAGTTCCCGATTTGCCGTTTCATTTCAGGTCTTTACCCGTTGCCGCCGATTCTGACGATGATAATAAGCTAAATTTTATAATGCCTGAAAACGACGGCATTTCTTTTTACGCAAAATCTATAAATTCAATAGCCGAAGAACTTATGAAAAATAGTGCTAAAATAACTTTAATAGGCCATTCCATGGGAGCGCAGATATGCTTAAAATATGCGGCTTTATTTCCGGAAAATACCGAAAAAATTATGCTTATAGCCGGATGCCACGATACGGGCATCAGCGATAGTTTCATAAGAAGCTTAGAAAATTCTTTCGACAGAACTATTATGCTTTTCTTAAAAGATGCTCTCGGTTCAAGAGATAAAAATATTTTAAAAAAAGCTTTAGCCGATATAAAAAGAACTCCTGATTCCGCAGTCGTTAACGACTTTAAATATTCGCAAGATTACGGTAAAAGCCGAAACTATGAAAAAGACGTAAAATTTATTAACGAAAATTTTAAAAAAATGTTTTTTTATTTTGTTTACTCGAAAAAAGACTCAATAATAAAAGAAAAATGTATTCAAGATTTATCCAAAAAAATCATAAACTCCTTTATCAATAACATTCCAGCAAAAAATCATATGGATTTTTTATACGGAAATCATATCATGGAAAAAGAAATCGATAAATTTTTATTGACATGAACGGCATTAAAATTATAAACTTAAAAATTGAACAAAAAAAATCCTGCCGTTTTATAAACGCAGTGCCGGAATTGAATTTCGGCGCTGCCGCAAAATGGTTACAAAATGATAGGAGAGACAAGATTAATAATGCGGACATTAAGCGAAGATATTAAAGAATCGGATATAGGTAAAAAGTTTACGTTTAAAGGATGGGTAATGCACTACCGCGACCACGGCGGTTTGATTTTTATAGATTTAAGGGATTATTCGGGAATACTTCAGATAGTCTTTGACGAAAACATTGAAGGCGAGTCTTTTAAAACCGCAAAAAAACTCAGGAACGAATATGTAATTGCAGTAAGCGGAACAATAAGAAAAAGACCGGAAGGAACCGAAAACGATACTTTAAAAACCGGCAGTTTGGAACTTGCGGCTAAAGCAGTAGAAATTCTTAATACCTGCGAAGTTTTGCCTTTTCAGATAGACGAAGAATCGGAAGTCAATGAATTTACCAGGCTTAAATACAGATATTTAGATTTAAGAAGCAAAAGATTAAAAGATAATTTAATTTTTAGGTCTAAATTTACACATCTAGTAAGAGAATTTCTTAACGGAAAAGGTTTTTTCGATATAGAAACGCCTTTTTTGACAAAAAGCACGCCTGAAGGTTCAAGGGATTTCTTGGTCCCTTCCAGATTAAACAACGGCAGGTTTTTTGCCCTTCCGCAGTCGCCTCAATTATTCAAGCAGATTTTAATGGTCGGCGGATTTGAACGGTACTATCAAATAGTAAGATGTTTCAGGGACGAAGATTTAAGGGCAGACAGACAGCCGGAATTTACACAGTTGGATATGGAAATGTCTTTTGTAGAAAACAAGGACGTTATTTCAGTCGCTGAAGAGTTGTTTGCTATGCTGTTCGAAAAACTTTTAAACATTAAAATAGAACGTCCGTTTAAAGTTCTTGATTACGACGAAGCGATGGACAAGTACGGCAGCGACAAACCCGATACCAGATTTGAATTGATTATCCGCAACTTAACGGATGTTTTTGAAAACTCCGCCATGAACGTTTTTAAAGAAAATGTTAAAAGCGGCGGCGTTATTAAAGCGGTTTGCCTGCCCGACGGCGCAAATCTTCTTTCAAGAAAAGATATAGACGAACTTCTAAATACCGCAAAAGAGTTCGGAGCGAAAGGGCTTGCATGGACGAAAGTTTCCGAAAATAATGCTTTAGAAGGAGGGATTTCAAAATTCATATCCGAAGAAGAGAGAAGCAAACTGATTGCCGCAACCGGAGCTAAAAACGGCGATATAATCTTTTATCAGTCGGATTCAAAAAAAACTGCGGAAAACGTACTTGGAAGATTGAGACTGCACCTAGCTAAAAAATATAATCTTATAAATAAAGACAGGTTGGATCTTTTATGGGTCGTCAACTTTCCTTTATTCGAATACTCCGAAGAGGAAAAAAAGATAGTCGCCGTTCATCATCCTTTCACTTCTCCTGCAGTTAAAGATATCGAAAAACTTGAAACCGACCCTTTATCAGTTAAATCGGACAGTTACGATCTCGTGCTTAATGGAGAAGAAATAGGCGGCGGAAGTATCAGGATACATAATTCTAAACTACAGGAAACTATTTTTAAAATTCTTTCTATATCGCCGGAAGACGCTAAAATAAAATTCGGCTTTCTTTTAGACGCTCTGCGTTTCGGCGCTCCGCCGCACGGAGGTATTGCTTTTGGATTGGACAGAATATTAATGATACTGAGAAATGAAGAATCTATAAGGGACGTCATAGCCTTCCCGAAAACGCAGAAAGCATATTGTCCTCTTACGGACGCTCCTTCGGAGGTAAACATGATTCAGCTTAGAGAATTAGGAATAAAATTAAACGAAAATATAAAATAGAAAAAACAGGGGGGCATTAAATTGGAAAAAAAATCTGGTTTTCCTCATCCGTACTTTGAATCTCATCCAAATTGGAAATGGTTTATACTTTCAACGGTTCTGGTAGGCGCAACCATGTCTGCTTTAGACGTGAGCATAGTCAACGTCGCTATGCCGACTATGGAAAAAGGCTTTCAAGTAAATATGGCGGTTATAGAATGGGTTGCAATGGCATATATGCTTACCTTGACGGTTTTTTTGCCTTTATTCGGAAGACTCGCCGATATGTTCGGAAGAACAAAGATGTACAATACCGGCTTCGTGGTTTTCACCGTAGGTTCGGCGCTTTGCGGCGTCGCGCCTAATGCAAATTTCATTATTTTTTCCCGCGTTCTTCAGGCAGTCGGAGCAGGACTTCTTCAGGCAAACTCCGTTGCGATAATAACCCAGGCTTTTCCTTCTAACGAACTCGGCAAGGCTATAGGGCTTCAGGGTTCCGTTCAGGCTATCGCAATGTCGATAGGTCCTTTTGTAGGCGGCATGATTATTGCGGCTATAGGATGGCGCTGGATATTTTACGTTAACGTGCCGATAGGAATTGCCGGAACGTTTATGGCCTTATTTATCCTGCCGTCAAGCAAGGCTAATATGAAGAAAAAAGAAAAAATAGATTACTTTGG
>JAJYWW010000050.1 GCA_021791295.1 bacterium
GGTGTCCGCCGCAGTTTTCTTATAAATAGATTCTGCTATGCCATGCGACAACTTTTCTAATTCTTCCGTTATGCTCTTTATAGATTCTACATTGTCTCCTTCTAAAGCCTTCTTAGCCTCGGCTATTTTTTCTTCCGCCGCCATTTTTTCTGAAGATTCTATTTTATCGCCGGAATCTTTCAATGTTTTTTCTACGGAATACACCAATCCGTCTAAATGATTCCTTACTTCTATCAATTCTTTCTTCCTTGAATCTTCGTCTTTATGAAGTTCGGCTTCTTTGATCATTTTGTCTATTTCTTCCTTGGACAATCCGCTTGAAGCCGTTATCTTTATAGACTGCTCCTTGCCCGTTCCAAGATCTTTAGCGGAAACATGCACTATACCGTTTGCGTCTATATCGAACGTAACTTCTATCTGCGGTACTCCCCTTGGCGCAGGCGGAATACCTGTCAATTCAAACCTTCCCAAACTCTTATTGTCTGACGCCATTTCTCTTTCGCCCTGCAGAACGTTTATAGTAACGGCAGGCTGGCTATCTGCCGCCGTCGAAAATATCTGGCTTTTCCTGGTCGGGATAGTCGTATTTTTTTCTATTAATTTCGTGCTTACTCCGCCTAGCGTTTCTATTCCAAGAGACAGAGGCGAAACGTCAAGCAGTAAAACGTCTTTAACGTCTCCTTTAAGAACGGCGCCCTGAATCGCGGCTCCAACTGCGACTACTTCGTCTGGATTTACTCCTTTATGGGGTTCTTTTCCAAAAAACTCCTTAACCTCCTGCTGGACTTTCGGCATTCTGGTCTGTCCGCCGACAAGCACTACTTCGTCAACCTGAGATGTATTTAAACCCGCATCTTTTAACGCAGTTTTTACGGGCGACATGGATCTTTCGATTAATTCACCGGTAAGCTGCTCTAATTTTGCACGGGACAGTTTCATGTTAAGATGTTTAGGACCGCTTGCGTCTGCAGTAATAAACGGTAAATTTATATCCGTTTCGAGAGAAGACGAAAGTTCTATTTTTGCTTTTTCCGCCGCTTCTTTTAATCTTTGAAGCGCCATTTTGTCTTTTCTTAAATCTATGCCCTGGTCTTTTTTGAATTCATCGGCTATATAGTCGATTACCTTCTGGTCGAAATCTTCTCCTCCCAAAAAGGTATCGCCGTTAGTAGATTTAACTTCAAATACTCCTTCTCCGAGTTCCAGTATCGATATATCGAAAGTTCCTCCGCCTAAATCGTAAACGGCTATTTTTTCTTCTTTCTTTTTGTCTAATCCGTAAGAAAGGGATGATGCCGTAGGCTCGTTAATAATCCTTAAAACATCCAGCCCTGCTATTTTACCGGCATCTTTAGTAGCCTGTCTTTGCGAATCGTTAAAATATGCCGGAACGGTAATAACCGCTTCGGTTACAGGTTCTCCGAGATAATCTTCCGCAGTTTTTTTCATCTTAGTTAAAATAATAGAAGATATTTCCGCAGGAGAATACTTCCTTCCCCTAATTTCGACCCACGCATCGCCGTTTTCGCTCGGCACAATTTTATAAGGACATACCTTTTTAAACGCCTGAACTTCAGGCGAATCATACTTCCTTCCGATAAGTCTTTTTACCGCGTAAACTGTATTTTCCGGATTTGTGACGGCTTGCCTTTTTGCCGCCTGCCCCACTAATCTTTCTCCGCTGTCGGTAAAAGAAACTACCGAAGGCGTTGTCCTTGCTCCTTCAGAATTTGCTATTACCGTAGGTTCTTTACCTTCCATAACGGCAACGCAAGAGTTTGTAGTTCCTAAGTCGATTCCTATAACTTTTCCCATGGTTAAATTCTCCTTAAATCTATGTGATTTTAATTTTTTATCTATTTTATATTTCTTATTATATCGTATATTTAAACAATAAATAAATATAAATCTAAAAATTAAATTTATAAAATTTAATTTTTAGATTTGGCTATAGAAACCATAGCCGGTCTCAAAAGCCTGTCTTTAAACATATATCCTTTCCGTTTTTCTTCAATTATAGTTCCGTCGTTTTTTCCGGAATTTTCCACCATTTCAACGGCATCATGAAAATTAGCGTCAAAATTTTTTCCTGCAGTTTCTATAACTTCCGCTCCGTAATTTTTTAATATTTTAATAAATTCTCCGTAAGCTAATTTAACCCCTTCCACGAAAGATTTTAAATTTCCGGAAGCGTCCTGTTCTACATATGCCTCGGAATGATTTATAGCCAGATCCAAAAAATCGAGGACGGGAAGCAAATCCCTTAATATTTTTTCGTTGGAATATTTTAGGGTCTCTTCTTTATCTCTGTTGTTTCTTTTTCTAAAATTTTCCATTTCGGCTAAGCTCTTAAGATAGTTTGAATTTGCTTCGTCGTTTTCTTTTTTTAAATTTTTGAGTGCACTTTTTAAGTATTTTAAAGTTTTTTCAGCTTCAACGAGATTTTTAGGATCGGGAATCATATCGATATCGGCATCCGTTTCGATGACGATATTCTCCTGTTCATGCGGTTCCGTTTCCATCTTTTTTCCTAATTCGGATTCTATTTCAGAATCGCCGGTTCCCGCGTCCGTTCTTTCATATTCCGTATTTTCTTCGTCTAAACGCATTAAATATATCTCCTTTATTTTATTTATTTTTATTACTTATAAAGCTCTTAAATTTTAATGTATGCAACAGCAATAATTTCAATTCATTAAGTCTATGTATTGCCTATATATATTTTTTTTATATGATGCCGCTTAAAAATTCCGATACAAAATCTATTATAGGAATAACGTGGGAATAATTCATTCTTAGCGGCCCTATTATTCCTATCGACCCCCTAATCATATTGATCTCGCTTATATAAGGCGCCGTTATAAGAGAAAGACCGGATATTTCAGACCACTCCTCTTCCGAACCTATGAATATCTGTTTTGTTTTGGAATTTTTAGTATGTCCGAGAAGTTTTATTATATTTTTTTTATCCGAAATTGTCTTTATAAGAAATTTTATCTGCTCGTTATTGGAAAATTCAGGCTCTTCGATTAAATCTCCTTCGGGACCGACGTAAAGACAATTATCGTAATGCTCATAATCCCAATAACCCGAAACGTTTCCGATAGAAGAAATAGAAGAAAAAATTCCCATATTTAAAATAGAATAAAAATTTTCCTTATCGCTATGCATTTCCTCGACTATTATTTCTTTTAAACCGTCTAAACTGCAATTTTTCTTTTCGATTATTTCGTTTAATTTATTAGAATAGCGAGTGAGTTCGTTTTGTTTTATATCTTTGGTTATATAAAACGATTTATTTTCCGTAACTCCGTTCGCAAAAACTATGATAGCAAGTATATTTTTTTCTTTTATCCTGATAAATTCTATATGTAAAAGATTAGCTTCGGACATATCCGGCGCAAGAACTACGCCGGCGTAATGAGATAAATCGGAAAGCAGTATGGAAACCTGATTTAATATTCCGTTTAAATCCCTGTTTGCCGAAGTTAATCTTATTTCTATATCTTCTTTTTCTTTAAGGGTAATTTGTTCGGTTTTCATCAAACTGTCGACATAAAACTTATATCCTTTAGCCGTCGGAATCCTGCCGGCGGAAAAATGCGGCTGATAAATATAGCCCGCTTCTTCCAGCGAAGCCATAATATTTCTTATAGAAGCCGAGCTTAAATTAAGTTTGCTGCTTTCGGCGATAAATTTAGAACCTACCGGACTTGCAGTTCCGAAATACCCTTCTATTATGCCTAGAAGTATTTCCCTGCTCCTTTCGTTTAAATCGTTATAATTAAATTTTTCCGCTTTTTCTTCTAAAGTTTTCATATATATTTGCAATCAATGCATGCTATTCGGCAACTAACTAAACTAAAATTTATCTATAATTATTTGCCGCCGATTAGCACTTAAACATACAGAGTGCTAATTATTATTTAATCAATATTTTAACATTTTGTCAAGTTTTATTCTATATTATTCTATATTGAAAAATCTGTTTATTGACTATATCGTAACGACAAAACAAAAACTTTTTTTCTTTACAATTTTTTCATAAAAGCATAAAATATAAAAATGCTTTCAAAATTAAACAAATTTATTTCTTCGGTTAAACTCGCCGTTTTTCTTTTTATAACAATCGCCGTTCTTGCCATGATAGGTACGTTTATAAATCAAGGCGATTCGGTAAAACAGTACAAGGAAATTTTCTCTCCGACTAC
The DNA here is from genome assembly GCA_021791295.1 of bacterium. The sequence continues at coordinate 4,212 of JAJYWW010000050.1, forward strand.
TTATCACGTATTATATTGGCTCGGCTTTTTAAATATTTACGATTCATGGTATTTTATCGCTCTCGCACTCCTTTTAATGATCAATCTTATAGCCGCATCTATCAATATATTTCCGCGTACTATAAAAGCGGTTTTCGGTCCTTATCCCTCTTTTCAAGAAGTATCGGAAAATAAAAATCCAAAAGCGGTTTACGAGGCGATAGAAACAAAAAAGAAACCGAAAGAAGCAAAAGAAGTTATAGGTAAAAAATTCGGTGGACAGTTATATGAAAAAATAAGCGAAAATGGCGATAAAGCAGAATTATACTATTCCAAAAATTCTATTTTTAGATTTTCTCCTTATATTGCCCATATAAGCGCAATAATAATCATTATAGGCGTATTGCTAAATTTTAAATATGGATTCAGATCTTATACCAATATTAAAGTCGGGGGAAAAACTAACGTTGCCTATCTATTAAAAAACAACAAGCCGATCAAACTTCCTTTCACGATAAGATTAGACAGATACCGCACGACTTATTATCCCGACGGAATTCCTAAGGCTTATATAAGCACTTTAAGTATAATTCAAGAACATATAAGAATTTTGACAAAAAACATAGAAGTAAACCATCCTTTAACTTATAAAGGTATTACTATATATCAGGCAAGCTACGGACATTACAAACCCGATAAATACGGTATTTTAGTTGTTAATTTACGGCATATTAAATCTTTTAAAAAAATAATATATGCATCTGCTGGAAAATTCTATAATTCTAAAATAAATAATATCAAATTTATGCTGATCAGAGTTGTTAGGAAAGGTAAAATGTCCTATTTTCCTTATATAATTAAACTAAATAATAAAAAAATTTTAAATTTTAGGATTATACGGGTTAAAAATAACAATTTCCCTCTTATTATAGCAAGATATAAAAATATCGGCTTTATAATGACTCCGCAATTAAAAACTTATTATTACAGCGGAGTAGAAATATCTAAAAATACTTACGTATCCGTAATTTGGATAGGATGCATAATTCTTGTGTTTTCTTTATTTTTTTCATTTTTCTTTAACCACGAAGAAACTTGGATAGAATTAACCAATATTAATGACGGTAAAAAAACTAAGATTGAAATAATTTCTATGCCAAAAAAGAAATTTAATTCTTTTTACAAAAAATTCGCTCAAAAAATTAACGAACTAAAAAAATATTTAAATTAATTTAAACACGTTAAGATTTATCAGAGGTTATAATTATGATTTCGCCGAATATATCCGTCCTTGACGGATCCTTATATTTTACTGTTTCGCTTCTTTTCGTGTTTGCTTCATTTATGGGTTATTTTATTTTTTTATTTACCGGAAGCAAAACGATTTCAAAAATATCTTTCGTTATTCTAATTGCCGGTTTTATAATTCAGACAGCGGCATTCATTATAAGGTGGATTTACGCCTATAAAATCGGGATAGATACGCCGCCGTTAGTTGATCTGTACGATTCGATGGTTTTCTTTGCTTACGTTATAATATTGGGATTTATATTGATTAGAAGCTTTTACGATTTTGACGCTCTCGGCTTCATAATAACTCTTATTGCTTCGCTTGCCCTTGCCTTCGCTTCTTTTTCTCCTATTGCGCCGAGTACTATAGAGCCGACCATTCCCGCACTGCAAAGCTACTGGCTTTTGTACCATATTATGACTTTATTCGTAGCTTACGGTGCGTTTGCGGCTTCATTCGGATTGGGAATTCTTTATTTAATAAAAAATAAGAAAGATGGGGGCAATAAAAAGCAGGAAAATAGATTTTTATCGCTGTTACCTGAGTCTGATGTAATAGAAGAATCAATTTATAAAGTAATATCCGTAGGACTAGTTTTTTTAACTGCAGGAATAGTAATAGGCGCCGCATGGGCGGACAGCGCATGGGGCGGCTACTGGAGTTGGGATCCTAAAGAAACATGGTCGCTTATAACGTGGATAGCATACATTTTATTTATTCATGCCAGATTTACCAAAGGATGGGGCGGCAAAAAAATGGCATGGATCGCCGTAATCGGATTTGCGGTCGTTATATTCTGCTATCTCGGCGTAGATTTGATAATACCTGGACTGCATTCTTACGCGACGCCAGGGTCGACTCCAATTTTATAACGATTCTAAACAATTTCATTAAATTCCTGAGTTTTATGAATAAAATCGACAAAAAAAAAATTAAAACAATAATAGAACCTTTTAGACCTTATATTTACGATGTTAATACGTCCGGAGAAATTAAAAATCTTACGGCTCCGCCATACGACGTAATAAGCAAAGAACTGCAGAACGAACTATATGAAAGGTCGCTCTACAATATAATAAGGCTGGAGTATGGAAAGGAATTAAGCGGCGACGGCGATAAAGAAAATAAATATACAAGAGCAGCCCGCTTATTTGATGAATGGACAGTCAAGGGCATTTTAAAAAGAGCCGCAAAAAACGCTATTTACGTTTACTCGCAAATTTTTAATATCGACGGAGTAGAATATGAAAGAACCGGCTTTATGTCACTATTTAAACTTCCGGAATCTAAAGAAAACGACTCTATATACGGCCACGAAACTACCCTTTCCAAGCCTAAAGAAGACCGCTTTAAGCTGATGGAAACCGCAAATGCGAATTTCAGTCCTATTTTTTCAGTATTTGAAGACGATAATCAAGAAGTTTTTAATATTTTAAAAACGGCGGTATCGGAAAAAGAAGTTAAAAAAATATTCGATTTCATAGACGATAGCGGAATTAGAAACATACTTTACGCAATAGAAGATGAAAAAATCATATCCGATATCCAAAACGAGATGAGCGATAAATCAGTTTATATCGCCGACGGACACCACAGATTTGAAACATGTATTAATTACAGGGATTACGTTAAAAAAAACGAATTAGACAAAAAAGACATTAATGCCGATTATTGCCTTATGTTTTTTGCGCCTTCCGTACAGAAAGGATTGGTTATTTTACCGACGCATAGAGGTATAAAAGGAAAAAATATAAATATTGAAAATTTTATCGAAATATTAAGCAAATATTTCATAATTAAAGAAACTAATGCAGACGACCTGATAAACGAAAATAAAAAAACCGGCGAAAAAAACGTTTCTTTCGGTTTTTCACATAAGTCCGGAAGAAATTTTATTCTCTCGTTTAAAAACGAAACATCGGACTCAAAAACAACAAATCCATTGGCTAATCTAGACGTATCGATACTTCAGAAGTATATTTTAAAAACAGCTTTAGAAATAACGCAGGATGAAATCGATAATCAAAAATATCTCGTATATGAAAAAGATGCAAAAAAGGCTTTAGAAAAAGTTAAAAAGGGGGAACTTGAAGCAGTATTCTTTATGAATCCTACTAAAATAGAAGACGTAATAAAAATAGCTTCCGTAAACCTCAGAATGCCTCAAAAATCAACATATTTTTATCCTAAACTAATCAGCGGATTACTTATTAACCCGCTGATTAAGTAATGTTAAAGTTAAAACTTTTCTTTTAATTTCCGTAGCTGCCGTCCGGAGACATTGAGGGCATAACAGCCTCCTGCAATATGGCATTATTTTCGTAAATATACTGCATTATATAAATTACTTTCCCTACGTTTCTTCCGTACTGCAATTTTTCGTAAACGTTAGGTACGTATTTTAGGGTTTTAAACAGTATCGGATAACCGTAAAGATTTTTTTCGATTAAAGAGCTTAAAGGTATTACCGCCGAATTATTAGAAATAGCAAACTCCAGCCAGCATACTCCGCCGGCATTAAACACCGCTTCGTATTTAACTTTGTTAATCTTATATTCATATGCCGTTATACCTGAATTTTTATAATTATACTGAGACAGGTCCGGCTGTATAATATAAAGTTTTTTTAAAGAAATCTTTTGCATTTTGTATTTTGACTGCATATTTTTTAAAGTGCCGCCTACCGCCGCGTAAACTTTATTGCAGTTAATAAAATTTAACGCAAACAGCATAACCGCCGCAATCAATGCAAAAATTAAATTTTTTTTAAGAATAATTTTCATTTTTTAGCTCCTTATTTTATACTTATAATTTATTTAATTATTTTATTTTAATTGCTTTATTTTAAACTTTCTAACCAGCCGGCAATCTGAGCGACTTCTTCTGCCGGCATATTTGGATTAGGCGGCATTGAAGAACTCGGATGCGTAATCTGATTTTCTATCTGTGCATAACTTAACTGCGAACCGATATGAGAAAGGCTGTAACCGCCCTGTTTTCCTTTGCCTAATATAACGTGGCAGTAAAAACATCCGGACATATCGAAATCTTCATAGCCTGGACCGCTAAATACCGAAGTTTGAGATTGCTGGTGGAATTTTGGAGGGGCGCTGAATACAGGTTTACGGTAACGACTATGATGTATAATATTGGGAGCGGCCGTATTTTGATTTGACGCAGGCTGAACATGCGTTTTATTAATATTTTTATTGATTTTGCTTTTTAATTCGGTTTTATTTTTGGACGACGGCTTCGACTTTAAAATTTTTTTTGAAACTGCAGCATTTCCGGAATCAGCGGTTTTATTTTTTTTAGAAAAAAAATATCTAAAATAAAAAAAATAACCTGCTGCAATTAAAATAACCACGGGGATTATTATTGCCGCAGCGACAAAAATTATATTTATTTTATTTTTTGAATTATAATTATAGTTATAGTTTGAATCTAAATTTAAATTTTTATTGTTTTTAACTTCGGGACGATTTGGCATTTCTGCTTTATCCTCTCCGATATTTTCGACGATAGCATCGTTTTGTCGCGTAAACGTAATTGCCTGCTTATTTTCTTTTTGATTAAATTTGCCTACGGTATCGCTTGAATTCTTAACGGCGGATATATTTTGTTCGCGTGCGGTAAAAACTTCGGGTTTTTCTAACTCGTCTAAAAGTTTAAGTAATTCCTCGGTATTTTTTATCCTTTCAGGTATTTTTATCGTTAATCCTTTATTTAAAATATCTTTCAAACCGCCGCTTATTCCCGTAAAATCTATGCCTAATCCTCCGGCTAATTCGGTAGCTTCAGGAGGAGGAAATCCTTTTAAAAGAGCGTAAAGCGTAGCGCATATTGCATAAACATCCGTATATTCTCCTCTTTTCCCTTTACCTCCGTATTGCTCTAAAGGTGCATAGCCTGGCGTTAAAATTTTTTCGTAAGTTTTAGTTTTATCCGCCGTAAATACCCTCGAAGAACCAAAATCTATAATTTTAATATCTTCGCCGGTTTTTACTATAATATTTTCCGGTTTTATATCCTGATGCAGCATACCGGCTGAATGTATTATTCCTACTGCTTTAGCAATCTGTTTTATATATTTAACGGCTTCATTTTCTTTTATTTTCCCTAAAAGAGAAGACAGAGGCGTTCCTTCTATGTACTCCATTACGATATAAACGGTGCCGTTTTCTTCGATTACATCGTAAACGTCCACTATCCAAGGATTTTTTAATTTTGCTATAGATTTTGCTTCATTTTTAAAATTTTCTATATTGTCTTCGTTGTCGCGGGTAGGCGGAATTGTAACTTTACTTCCCGTTCTGACGGCTATTCCGTCGGGAAAATATTCTTTTATCGCAACTTTTCTTTCTAACTTTTCGTCATAAGCAAGATATGTTATTCCAAAACCGCCCTGCCCTAAGACTTTTTCTATTTTATATTTTAAAAAAACAATACTGCCGTTATCAAGCGGAGTACAGGAACAGTTCTCTCCTAAAACATCGGATATATCTCCTCCGCACACAGGACATTTTGTTGCGTTATCGGGTATAGCAGAGGAACAATAAGGACAATCGGTCATATCAAATTATTATCGTTTTAATTTTGTTTTAATTTTGTGTTTTATCTTAATTTTAATACCGTTAATCGATTAAATTAATAATATATAAAAGTTATAAAAGAAACGGCAACATGAAGACGAAACTATGAAATACGCTTAATAACAAGGGCGGTCGCATTATCGGGAGCGCCTTTTTCTATTGCGCAAGAAACAAGCGCATCGGCTATATATTGAGCGCCTAATTTATTTATAGTACCGCAAACGTCACCATCTTCGTCTTTTGCCTCAGCGTTTTTTGCCTCCGAGTATTCAATGCCGATGCCGCAAGTAGAACCGCTTAAAATTTTCATTATATCTTTATCTTCCAACTCCGACCATATTCCGTCGCATACAATTAGAATAATATCTCCGATATTTAAATTTTCCGTTTTTTTTCCTATAGTTTTTTGTAAATCGTCAAAATATTCGCTCTGTCTGTTTCTTACTATTCCCAAAGATTTTAAAATTTTATTTCTGTCCGGACTTATTCTTGCTTCTTCTTCGGTCATATTGCCGCTTGATACCATAAGCGAAACATAAGAATGATCTTTAGTAAGCCTTTTTAATTTGCATTCGGATTCAGAATTAACCCATAGATAAGCCCTTGAATCCCCGGCATGAGCCAAAGCAAACGTTTCGTTTTTAAAAATAATGCCTATAAAAGTACAGCCTCCGTCTTTTCCATTAAGTTCGTCGAATACGCGTTGATTTGCCTGCCATGCCGAATCCATTACGATATCGTTAAGGTCTTTAGAAAAATTTTCGACGTTCTCGGAACTTTTCAAAAAACCTTTGACGGCAGCCCTGCTTGCATATTCTCCCGCCGCCATTCCGCCCATTCCGTCGGCAAGACATGCTTTTAGCACGACTTTTTTTTCGCTAAAATTCATATTGTTTTCGATAACGTAACCGCAGGCATCTTCATCTATGAGTCTGTCGGGATTCAAACCTACGGTAGAAGATATTCCTATATCGAATCTTACCGCCGCTTTTCTTTCTTCGTTAATATTTTTTAAATAACTGATTGCTTCATCTATATCAAATCTCTCTTCCCGCCTTGAAAGCGTTTTGGATAAAAATTGAGGGAAACCGGGTATTTTTATATCGTTAATA
>JAJYWW010000030.1 GCA_021791295.1 bacterium
GAACAATATCGGCTTTAGAAAATATTTTTTCTATTTCTTTTTTATAAATATCCGAAAAACCGCCGCAATAATCAAAATATTCGAATGTTTGACGCTGGACGCCGTTTTTAGTTTTCCCGCTTTCTCTTTCCGTTTTTTCGCATGTATCATCGACTATCAACTCTGCTTCCAATATTTTTACGTTTTTGTTTTTAAAAATAAAAAAAGCTCCTCCCGCTTCTGAAAAAGCCCTTATTTTCGCATATATAACCGCAGGTTCGTCTTTGCAAAAATCTATGAGCAGTTCTTCCTGCTTTATTAAAGCGGTTAAATCATAAGCCGTATCGCCTTCTTTTTTTACTATATCCTGAGCATATCCGCATTTAAAAAAATTTATTCTATGCTTATATACAGTCTCTATAACTTCGGAAAGCAAAAGAGAGCCTGTTAAGGACAATTTTTCGTAAAGACCGGAAAAGTTTTCGTTTTTGTCTAAAGCAATTCTTTGCTGAGCCGCCAAAGGACCGGTATCTACGCCTTCATTCATAGCCATTATAGTTACTCCGCCGAATTTCATCCTTTTTAATATCGTATAGTGCATGGGGCTCGGACCCCTTAAATCCGGCAAAAGAGAAGGATGCAGATTTAACACTCCATATACCGGTATATTTAAAATATCGGGCGTAAGAATGAGCCCGAAAGCGACGACGATTATAACGTCGGGAGCGAGAGTTTTTAAAAAATCCGCTTCTTCCGGATTATTTTTAAAGGTTTTAGGGGTTCTTAAATTAAAGCCGTTTTCGCGGGCAATTTTTTCGACCGGCGATTCAATATATTCTTTTTTTTTAGAATCCCATACCGGGGGCTTAGTATAAACTGCCTGCAAATCGACGATACCGTTTTTCCGAAGTTTTAATATATCAAGCAATGACAGCGACGCAATTTCAGGCGTCCCCATAAAGACCGTTTTAAGAGGCAGCATGCTCTAATTTCTTTTTTTTCTTAAGCGAAGCGTTATATAAGGAGCGTTTTAGCGGAGATACTTTATCTATAAATAAAATTCCGTCGAGATGGTCTATCTCATGCTGAAAAGCTATGGAAAGCAAGTCTTTTGCTTCCATGACAAACTCCTTTCCTGAAATATCGTATGCCCTGACTTTTATTTCAAAAAATCTTTCGACGTCTGCGTTAAAATCAGGGATGGAGAGACATCCTTCTTCATAAGTCGTCTTTCCCTCCTTAAATATTATTTCCGGATTTACGGCTATTATTAAATCTTTATTCGCCGTAAGAAGATTATCTTCGTCGAGCGAAAACGATATTTCCTTATCTTTTTTTCTGGCTAAGTCTAAAACTATTATGCGTTTATTTATACCCGCCTGCGTAGCCGCAAGCCCGATACCGTCCGCTTTATACATAGTGTAAACTAAACTTTTAATCAAAGGAATATTGTTTTTAATATCGCTGATTTCAAGCGGATTTGCTTTAACCCTCAATTTTGGGTCGGGATATTTTAAGATATTTAAAAATTCCATTGCCGAAATTACCGCATAACCTCCGTTATATATATTTTTACCGCCTATTTTATTTTGTTAAAATTCAGGCTTTTTTGATAAATTACAAGTCCGTGAAGAGTGAGGGGAAGATTATATAAGTGTTCCGTAGCCGCGTTAGGCAATCCTTTCTTAACCTGTCTTGGCGGCACTTTTAAAGCGGCAAATCCGGCCGGAATCTTTTTTCTTTTGACTCTCAAAAGCGGACCGTGTTTAAGAGGACGCGGTATCTTGTTTTGGGGAGTAATAGCATACATTCCGTTAATTTTTGCAGCTTCAAACCATATACCGTTAGCCCAGTAATAATATTTTTTTTTATAAAAATAATAAACCTTTTGATTTTTTTTGTTTATATACGCTTTTAAATTTTTAGAAATTTTGAGCATTATATACATCTTTCCTTCAGTGTAATATTTCTTTTTTTTGCTTTTCTTAAATGCAGACGAATGCCCGTTTAATACCGAAGCCGAAAATGCCGAACATTCCGCGGACTGCATAACATAAAATGCCGCCGAAATTAAAAATACTGATACGGCAGCCGCAAAAAACACAAAATATTTTATAAGTCTTTCCGTGCGGTATTTATACATTTTAACTCCTCAATTTAATATTTTATTTTATTATATATTTATTATATACGTTATTGACGGTAAAAATCAATTTTTATATTTTTCCAATATTTTTCTTGACTTTATATTTGAATTAGATATATAAATATTAAGATATAAAATAAATCAAATTTTAAATAAAAAGGAGAGATTAAATGTTTAAAAAAATTTTATGCCCCGTCGATTTCAGCGACACGTCAATGGATGCCGCAAATAACGCAATTAAATTTGCTTCCGAAATTAAAGCGGAAATAACGTTTATTCACGTTATAGATATTCAGACCTTGCAAAATATAGCGGATTTATCCGGCGGGGGCATAAACGACCTGGATCTTTTAATTGAAGAAGAAAAGCCGATATTAAGCAGGCTTAAGGAAGAGGCCGAAAAAAAAGGGATAAAAGTTAATACCGTTTTAACGCACGGCGAACCGGTAAATATAGTTTTAAACGAAATTAAAGAAGGCGGATTCGACATCATAGTTATGGGAACGCACGGGAAAAAGGGGCTGACGAGATTGGTACTCGGTTCTATGGCTGAAAGTATCGTAAGGCAGTCGCAAATTCCTGTACTTTTATACCATTGCACAGGACAAAAATGCTGAAGTTAAAATAATTACGAAAAAAATGGAGGGGCGTAAACAAAATATGAGTTACGACCCTCCATTTTTTTACATTAACAAACGATAATCATACAGCTTGTTTTATTGCCTATTAGCATACCCTTCCATAACTTTACCGAGAAAAACCGCTTCCGGAACCGCACCTACAACTTCGGCAGATTCGTTCATTACCGTTTTAGGCACGCTGAAAACCTCATATTTGTCTGAAAGATTAGGAAATTCTTGAATTTCTATTACGTCTGACGTAATATTTTCGTTAGCTATAGCAAAACTGTGCGCAAGAACCGCCGCCGGCGGACAATGAGGTCAGGTAGGGGTTACGAAAACCTGAATATTATAAGGCTTTGTTATTTCTTTTAACTTTTCGACCGTTTTTTCCGACAAGCCGGTTTCCTTGGTAGAAACGTTAATTATTCCGTTAACTAAAGTCATAAATTCATGACCGGCCGGCATACCGTAAAATCTGACTCCGTAATCTTTATCGCCTTCTATAACTATAGCGGGAGTTCTTTTTATTCCGTAAAGTTTAACTTTATCGGTATCTTTGTCGAAATCGTATTCTTCTAAACTTAATTTATCGCTTAACCCTGCAACCTCTGCAAGTATATCTTTGACTTCCTTGCAATAAAGACAGGCATCTTCGGCTTTAAAAAAAATTAACTTAACGTTATTTTTTAATTTTTCGTTAAAATCTTTTTTCAGGAACTCGCTATCCTGCTCGCTTAATAGAGGCATTTTTTCTCCTTTTTTTATTTAGTCAATTTTAAGCTATAATTATATTATACAATTTTTGATGTTTATTTTGCAAATATTTATTGATTTTTTTTGAAAATATGATATAAATATAACATGCAGCCAAAATTACATAACTATTGTATAGATAAGACTTTTGAGCTTCTTTATAACGATTCTAAATTAAACGTTATAAATTCACTTCTCGATAAAAACATTTGCGGCATTAAACCCGAAGAAAGAATCAGGCTAATGCATCACGGCTCATACATAATCGACAGGCTTGCCATAAAAAAACTAAGAGTTCATTGGTTCGGAGGGCATTACCTTTATCCGCATTCGCATGCAGGATATATCAGCGGCTTTTCCGACGCAGGAACAAAATGCGTTCAACTTTTCAATATAGCGTTGAAAGATTGGGAGAAAGGCAGATTTAAAAAATCGTTTATAAATCTCGGAGGCGCCGTTCATCTTGTGCAAGATTTATGCATTCCTTTCCATACAACAAATCTTGCATTAAAAAAACACGTCCTATTTGAAAGATGGATGTCGGCAAATTATTTGGAAACAGATTTAAAATTAGAAAAAGGTATATATAAGTTTAAACCTCTGCGCGGGCATTACAGGGACGCTCATCCTTTCGGATGGGTGGATTACAACGCTCACAATTCCTCTCTTTATTTGCCTGAACTGCTCTATGCAAAGACTAAATTAGAATATTTTAACGCAATAAACAGAATTTTACCGGAAGCGGTAAAAACTTCCGCAGGTTTTCTGGAACTTTTCGCAAAGAAAACAGCTAAACTGCAAAAGCGTTAAATAAGCGCAAAATATATCATATCTATTAAAAGAATTATCAGCCTAAAGAACTCATAAACAATCGTGTCAAAAAAAAACCACGAAACTTTCTTTTCAATAAACGAAAATTTTAGCGTTAATCCGTTATGCGACGAAATTCACGGCGGAAATATTATCGATTACGGATACGAATGCGGCATAATCGACTTTTCGGCTAATATTAACCCTCTGGGATTAAGTCAAAAAGCATCCAAAATTTTAAAAGATTTTAAAAAATTAAAATTTTTTATCGAAAATTATCCGTCAATATATCCGGAACTTTTCGTCAACGCTTTATCGTTCTATCACGGCATAGAAAAACAGTTTATTTGCGAGGGCGCAGGGGCTTCCGAACTTATATTCAATATCACCGCCGGTTTAAATCCTAAAAAAGTAATCATAGTAGAACCTTCATTTTACGAATATGAAAGAGCCGCTCTTTCAAAAATTCCAAAATCTAAAATTTTTCATATCAATACGTATTTATCGGAAAATTTCGAGTTAAAAGAAAAAAGTTTATCCAAGCTGATTAACTGCATAAACGAGAACATCGGCCAAAACGATGCGGTATTTATAGCAAGTCCTTCAAATCCGGCGGGCAATATAACTCCGCTTCAAACCATAGTGCAAATACTGAAAAAACTAAAAGAAAAAAAAGCTTTTTTAATATTAGACGAATCTTTTATGGATTTCTGCGAAGATTTTTCGTCAAAACATCTGATTGCCGGAACGAGTTTGGATTATAAAGAAGCAAGCGGCAGAAATAAATTCGAAAACTTAATAATAATAAGGTCAATGACTAAGTTTTTTGCAATGCCGGGACTCAGGATAGGTTACGCATTCGCAAACCCGTTTTTGACGCAGCTGCTTTCGAAAACGTCCATTCCTTGGAAAATTACGTCTATAGCCGAGCGGATGGCTTATTCATCGATATCCGACGACGATTATATTTTACGATCCAGACTGTTGATTGAAAAATTAAGAAAAGATTTTGAAAATAAATTAAAAAAAATACCGTTTTTAAGAATAATATCCGGTTCGGCAAACTTTTTTTTAATTAAAATAACCGATGAAGGGTTAAATTCGGAATATCTGAAGGGTTATTTTCTAGAACGCGGTATTCTAATAAAGAACTGCGGCGGATACAGAGGTTTAAACGACAAGTATTTCAGGATAGCCGTAAGAAAAAAATCGGAAAACGACTATTTTATACGACAGTTAAAAAAAATAAACATTTGAATTTGAATTGAACTGCATATATAATTTTTTTTATATAATTTAAGAATGAAAATAATCGTAAATATTTTTTGCCGCCGTTTTATTTACGCCTTCAACTGCAGTCAATTCTTCTATAGAAGATTTTTTTATATTTTCTACGCTTCCAAGCTCTTTAATTAAATTGCCGTAAATTTTTTTACCTACCCCGTCTATATTTAGCAAATCCGAAGTAATCAGGGATTTCGTCTTAATTTTAGAAAAATAAGAGACGGCAAACCTGTGCGCCTCGTCTCTTAAGCTCATAAGCATTAAAATCTGCTCTTTGTTTTTGCCGAAATTAACTTCGTTTTTCCTGCCCGAAACATAAATTTTATCCAATTCGGTTTTTTTATAGGGATCGGCGGTTTTATCGCAGCTATGCCCTATAAAAATATCTTTGGCCTTTGCTATCGCTATAAGCGCCGGCATATTTTCTTTGTCGAATTCTTTGTCTGTTTTTTCAGCCTCCATAAATTCTTTGGCTGTTTTAACGAGAACGTTAAGCTGTCCTTTGCCGCCATCGACCATAATAACGTCCGGAAGAGGGTCTTTGCCGGACGCCGCGCCCTTAAAACGCCTGCCTAAAGCCTCATACATCATAGCATAATCGTCTGGAGTATTTTTGGTTTTAATCCTGTAACGTCTGTATAATGAAGTATCTTTGATTCCGTTGCGTAAAACTGATTTGGATGCGACGGCGTAAGTTCCGGAAATATTTGAAATATCGAAACATTCTATAATTTTAGGAATTTTACTTAAATGCAAAATTTCTTTTAAAATTTTTAATTTATTTAAACTTACGGCGTAATTATTAGTGCCGCTATTAGCATTTTTTATATTAACATTAACATTGCTATCGTTATCGGCATAAACGCCGGCGACAGCTTTGGCATCGGCGCCTGCATTGGTATTAATATCGGCATCGGCGGTAAAAGCAGCGTCACCGTTATGCTCATTTTCTTTAATTAATTCGCTTGAACCGTTTAAATCAAAATCTACGCCTGCTTTTTCGAAAAAATTCTTTTTTGCATTTTCAAAAGCCATTTGCAACAGCGTGTCATACTTATTTTTATTTCTTTTTAAACTATCGGGTTCTATTATTTTAACTTTCTTTCCTGAATATTTTTTAATATATTCGAAAAGGCTTTTTTTATTTTCTCCGCCTATTTTTATCGGAACCAGTATTTCATCGGGAATATCTGCGTTAATTTCAAAATTTTTAGCATAATATCTGTCTAAAAAAGCCGAAATCATTTCGTCGTCTTTAATGTAGATATTTTTAAAAAAGAAATTTTTAGTGCCGGTGACCCTGCCGTTCCTTATAATTACTACGGTTATATCCAATTTATCGTTTTGCGAATAATACCCCGCCGCATCGATATCCTTTTCCTCTTTAAATACAACCGCCTGTTTTTCGTTTATCTTTATAATGGCGTTAATCTTATCCCTTAATTTTATGGCCGCTTCAAAATTTAACTCTTCGACGTGCTTATCCATGGACTTTTTCATCGATTTTATTAATTCCCTGTTTTTGCCGTTTAAAAGCAGAGTTATGCCTTCTATAGATTTTTTGTAGGCGTTAATATCGACAAAGCCGCAACAGGGACCGGAGCATCTTTTAATTTGATAATAAAGGCAGGGTTTTTTCTTGGCGGCGCAGGAATTAAATTTATTGTCGGTGCATGTCCGCATTTTAAAAATTCTGTTGACTGTTTTTATGGTTTCGCTTACGGCAAAAGCGCTTGAATAAGGCCCGAAATATTCCCCGTCGCCTTTTCTAAAACTTCTCGTTTTAATTATATACGGAAATCCGGTTTTAGAATTAGCTATTTTTATATAAGGATATGATTTATCGTCTTTAAGACTTATGTTATATTTAGGCTTATATTGCTTGATAAGGGTGTTTTCCAGCAAAAACGCTTCTAATTCGTTGCCGGAAATTATAGTTTCTATATCGTTTATTTTTGAAACTAAATGTTCCGTTTTTACGCCTGCGTTTTTGCCGGAAAAATACTGGGAAACCCTTTTTTTTAAATTTTTTGCTTTACCTACGTAAATAACGTCGCCGTTGGCATTTTTCATAATATAAACGCCGGGCGACCCGGAAATACCCTTAATCTTTGCAAGTAAATTTTCGTTCATAATAACAAAATACAAATAATATATATATATAATATATCATTAACTCACCATTAGAGAAAAAAATTTTCTAACGGCAATTTTGACAATTTTTAGATAAAGATAAGGCTAAACTTAAACTTTATCCATTAAAAGCATATTTTTTTTAATATTATTAATTTCATCCCTAATGCGGGCTGCTTCTTCAAAATTAAGCTCCTTTACGGCTTTTTTCATTTTCTTAGATAAGTTTTTTATAAGTTTTTCGGCTTCTTTAGGGTCTATAATAAGAGGAGAATTTTCGTCGAAACCGCCGGATAAATCTATGTAGTCCTGCTCAAATATAGTAGTCAGCAGTCCGGCAATATTTTTTTTAATAGTCGTCGGCGTAATGTTATTTTCTTTATTAAATGTTTCCTGAATTTTCCTTCTTCGCTCCGTTTCCGATATTGCAAATTTCATAGAATCGGTAATATTGTTGCCGTAAAGTATTACTTTTCCCTTAATATTTCTTGCCGCTCTGCCTATAGTCTGTATCAGTGATGTTTTGGAACGCAGAAAACCTTCTTTGTCGGCGTCTAAAATTCCGATCAGTTCGACTTCGGGAATATCAAGACCTTCTCTTAAGAGGTTTATGCCTACCAGTACGTCAAACTCTCCAAGCCTTAATTCTCTTATAATTTTAAATCTTTCGAGCGAATCTATATCGGAGTGAAGATATTTTGCCTTTATACCGCTGTCGATAAGAAATTCAGACAGGTCTTCCGACATTCTTTTGGTAAGGGTGGTAACAAGCGCCCTGCCGCCTCCGGATATCGTTTTTTTTATTTCCCCTATAATGTCGTCCACCTGATTTGTTTCGGGTCTGACTTCTACTTCAGGGTCTATTAATCCGGTAGGGCGTATTATCTGCTCTACTACCTGCGAACTTACGCTGAGTTCATAATCTGCGGGGGTAGCGGAAACAAAAATAAGATTTTTTATATGCGACGAAAATTCTTCGAAATTAAGCGGGCGGTTGTCTAAAGCGCACGGCAGCCTGAAACCGTATTCTACCAAAGTAGATTTTCTTGAAATATCTCCGTTATACATCCCCCTGATTTGCGGAACGCTGACGTGGGATTCGTCTATCATTATTATAAAATCTTCAGGAAAATAGTCCAAAAGCGTAGGCGGCGGTTCGCCTTTTTTTCTTCCCGTCAAATGCCTCGAATAGTTTTCAATACCGGAACAATACCCCATCTCCTGCATCATTTCAAGATCGTACATCGTCCGCTGTTCCAGCCTCTGGGCTTCTACAAGTTTGCCGAGAGCTTTGAGTTCCATAAGCCTTTCTTTTAATTCTGCCTTTATGGTTTTAACCGCGCTTTTCATCGTAACTTCGTCGGCAACGTAATGCGAAGCGGGATATATAGCCGTTTTGGAAAGCCTGCGTGTAATAACTCCTCTTAGCGGATCGATTTCCGCAATCATCGTAACTTCGTTGCCGAAAAATTCGATTCTTATAGCGATTTCTTCTTCGTATGCCGGAAAAACATCGACTATATCCCCTCTTACCCTGAACGTTCCGCGGTGAAAATCTATATCGTTTCTTTCGTATCTAATATCTGTCAGCTTGTCTAGAACGTCGCTTAAGTTTATCTCGTCCCCTTTTTTTACCTCAAGCAGCATATTGGCATAACTTTCGGGCGAACCTAACCCGTAAATGCATGATACCGACGCAATTACTATTACGTCTCTTCTGGAAAGGATAGAACGGGTAGCGGAATGTTTCATTTTATCTATCTGGTCGTTAATCGCCGAATCTTTTTCTATATAAAGGTCTTTAGACGGAACATACGCTTCAGGCTGGTAATAATCGTAATAACTTATAAAAAATTCTACGGCATTTTCGGGAAACAAGGATTTAAATTCGGAATAAAGCTGTCCGGCGAGGGTTTTATTCGGCG
This sequence comes from bacterium, assembly GCA_021791295.1. The sequence continues at coordinate 9,654 of JAJYWW010000030.1, forward strand.
CTATTATAAGAGCCGGCCTTTGCAACTCTTTTATAATGTTAGCCATCGTAAAAGTTTTGCCTGAACCGGTTACTCCCAGAAGCGTCTGATACCTAAAATTTTTCTTTTTTATTCCGTCCGTTAAAGATTTAATCGCAGCGGGCTGATCGCCTGCAGGAGTGTTTTCGGAAACAAGATTAAATAAATCCATAATGTTATATTATAACATTTTTGGCGGTTTTAAAACAGACGGGGAGATTTAGTCGTTTTCGACGGAAAGAATATCGTCCTTGTCGTCTTTGTCGAACTTGGAAGCATCGAGCATTTTAGAAGTTTTTGCGCCGAGAAGCCTTATTTTATCCAGTTTAGACATTATATTGCCTTTTCCCGACGAAAGAAGACTTTTTGCGTTATTATAGGATACGGACGTTTTTTCTATGGAAGTTCCTATATCTTCCATACTTTTAGCGAAAGAACAAAATTTATCGTAAAGGCTTCCCGCGAGCGCCATTACTTCGGCTGCATTTTCCTGGCTTTTTTCCTGAATCCATAAATTATAAACTATTTTCAAGATTAGTAAAATAATGGAAGGGGTGGCTATTATAACTTTTTTTCCGTATGCATATGTCAAAAGGTCTCTGTCGTAATTTACTGCGGCGGTATAAGCAAACTCTATCGGTATAAACATAATAACGGAATCTAAGCTTTTTAGTCCGTATAGAGAGGTATATTTTTTGTCGCTTAACTCGTTTATGTGCCTTTTAATTGAAAGAATATGCGACTTAAGAAACTTTTCAGGGTCGCAATCAGGCTTAGAATCGGAATTAGAATCCGAATTAAGGCAATAGGCGGAAGAATCTGCACCGCTTCCGTAAGCCAAACTCATATATTTTTCGTAATCCGTTAAAGAAACTTTTGAGTCGATTATTAAATCCCTGTCCTTTGGAAGGTGCACTATAACATCAGGCCTTAAATTTATTTTTTCGTCCATTTCGTTTACTGTTTTTACCGTCTTCTGTATTTCATACTGAATTCCTTCTATGAGCTCCGATGATTCCAAAATCTGTTCCAGTATCATCTCGCCCCAGTCGCCCTGAACCTTTCCGCTGCCTTTAAGAGCCGAAGTCAGGTTGTCGGTCGTCTGCTTCATTACGTCTTGAGTATCTATCAGTTTTTTTATTTCGTTTTGAAGCGAAAACCTCTGCTTAGACTCTTTATCATAGGTTTCCTCCACTTTTTTTTGGAACTCCAGAATCTTTTCGGAAAGAGGGTTGAGTATGCCGCTGATGCTGTCTTTATTGATTTCTATAAGTTTTTTACTTTTTTCTTCTAGTATTTTTGAAGACAAATTTTCGGAAAGATTTTCAAAAGCCTGTTTAAAATCAAGAAATTCATCTTTTTGACGTTTTAAT
>JAJYWW010000061.1 GCA_021791295.1 bacterium
GAAGCATGGGATATACGCTGCCGGGAAAATATGTAGAATTGCCCCTCTTAAAAGCTTCATCGTCTATTGCGCTGCCGAATTTTACAAAATAAGAAACGTCGGCTATAGCCACGTAAAGTTTTGCCGTCCCCGCTTTAGCTTTCCCTCCGGACTGCAAATAAACCGCATCGTCGAAATCTTTCGCGTCTTCGCCGTCGACGGTAATAAAAGGCAATGCCGTCAAATCAAGTCTGTCTTTTTCTTTCTTATCCGATTCTTCTATATCTGAAGAAAATTCGTCTAATTCTTTTAACGCTTTTTCTCCAAAAGACTTATAAATATTATATTTATTAAGTATTATCTCTTCCTCGGCATCTTTTTCTTCTATATCGCCCAAAATTTTATCTATAGATACTATACGCGACGAAAAATCGTCCGTTTCCGGCAAAACCGCGTTTACGATAACGCCGTTTTTTAATTTCCCCTTTTCTTTAAATTTATGCATATCGAAATAAAATAAGTCGTCAAACTCAGGGGATAACGGCGTCAAAACTGCAATATTTTTTTCGACCTTAACGACGGCTTTAATGTTTTTTAAATTTCTTTTGATTATTCTTACCACCCTTCCGCGTTTAGTTTCGGAATCTTTATTTTTTTGCTTTTTCTTTAAGTAGTAAGCGCTGTCCGGTATAATCTGCATAACGACGGTATCCTGAGGGATAGCTCCGGCAAGATCCGAACTTTTAACAAAAATATCTTTTCCTCCGCCGGTTTCATCGGTGACGAATGCAAAATTTCTTTTTTTTAATACGACGGTACCGTGAATAAAATTAAGTTTTTTAGAAAATATATATTTTTCCCCTTTAGTAAAAATTAAGTCGCCGTCCGCCGTCATTGAATCGAGGATTTTTTTTACTGTATAAAGGTTTTTTGCAGATTTAACGTTTAAATCGTGTTTAATATCCGCAAAAGAAAGCGGAACGTCGGATTTTCCTGAAAACAGATAAATTATGTCTTCTTTTGTTACGGTTTTCATCGGTTTTTAGTATTATTTATTTTTAAAATATGATAAAATTATTAAAAAATTAAAGTATGTATATAAAATATATATAATAATAGCACCTGTAATATTTTTTGTCATTATAATTATTTTTATTTAATTTATCTGCCGGAATGGCGGAACTGGTAGACGCGCACGGTTCAGGGCCGTGTAAGATTTATCTTGTGGGGGTTCGATTCCCCCTTCCGGCACCATTAACAAAATAAGCATAAACAATAACCGCCGCTCAAAATAAAACAAAATAATTTAAATAACTTACATAATTAAATATTAATAGAATACGGAGAATTTATGCAATATAAAAGATTTACAGCCGCGATCGCATTTTTTGCGCTTTTTATAATTATTACGTTAATTCCGTTTAATTTCAATTCGATAAAATGCTACGCATATCCGGCGGATTATTCCGCTTCTTCGTCGAAAACTTTATTGGATTATACCGCGGAAACTATAAAAAGAAATTTCGAAGACGTTATGACGGAGCACGAAATAATAAAAATATTAAATAAAAAAGGCGTCAAAAAATACTCGTCTCTTTCGTTCCCTTTTTCAAGCAAAAACCAAAAATTAAAAGTTTATTTTATTAAAATAATCCAGCCGGGCGGAAATATTATACATATAAATTTAAATAACTTAAAAACGGTAACAGCCCCTTTTAATCCGGAAGCGCCTATTTTTTCAAATCAGCTGCTAAAAACTATACAAATTCCCGGACTTGTCAAAAACTCTATATTAGATTATAAATTCAGGTCGATAGTATTAAAACCTTATATGAAAAATAATTTTTTTACGGAAGACTATTTCGGAGGAATTTCCCCTTTAAAAAAATCCGTATATAAATTAACTATACCAGATGGAGTATATTATAGATACGCCGAATATGGTTTTAAAGAAAAACCCGAAATAATAAAAAATTCGAAAAATATTACTCTTGTCTGGTCTTTATGGAACAGAAAAAAGTTAATTCCCGAACTCATGGGTCCAGGTGAATCTTTTATAGTTCCTCATGTTATGGTATCGTCGGTAAAATCATGGAACGACGTAGCCGGATGGTATGCAAATCTAACTAAAGATATAATAAAACCCGGGAAGCAACTTAAAGATTTTATAAAAATAACCGCTTCAAAAAAAACAAAATTAGAAAAAATAAAATCTATCTATGATTTTGTAGCAAAAAGAATCAGGTATGTCGGATATGAATTCGGCATAGACGGATATAAACCGAGCGACGTAAACGCTATTTTTAAAAACAGGTTAGGCGACTGCAAAGACCATGCTACGCTTTTTGCTTCAATGCTAAATCGGATAGGGGTTAAAGCATATCCCGTTCTGATACCGACTACCGAAATTCCAAACATGAATCCTAATATACCTACGCCTTTTGTATTTGACCACGAAATTACGGCAATAAAGTTAAAATCCGGAAAATTTATTTTTGCCGACACTACGTCTAACGTTACTACTTTCGGCGATCTGCCGCCTATGGATCAGGGCAGAAACGTTTTGATAATAGTTGGCGGAAAAGCCGTAATAGCAAGAACTCCTATATTTCCTCCGTCAAAAAACTACATTAGCGACAAAGAATATGCATCGGTTTACGCAAACGGAAACATTAAAGTAAGAGCCGTAATAAATTACGGCGGAGCATACGATATGTATAAACGGTACCTTTATTCTTCTATTTCCGAAAAAAAGAAACGAAACGGGGTATTAAAAAACATAATGTCTATAGCTCCGGATGCAAAACTCATAAATTATTCTTTTGAAAACGGCGACAGTATGACTAAACCTTATATCGAAAAATTTTCATTTACGGCAAAAAAATATGCGGGCAAAAACGGCAAAAAAATAATGGTAAGAATTCCGTTAAGGACGCGGAACGAACTTGCAAAAATAACCGCCCTAAACAAAAGAAAATACCCTATAAAATTCGGCTATAATTTTTCCGAAAAAACCGCCGTCAAGATAAACTTTCCAAAAGGCTGCAAAATTATATATACGCCGCAATCGGTCAACTTTAAAAATAAAGTCGGCTCTTTCAAAACTGCTTATAGTATAAAAAACGGAGCGCTGATTTTTAATTCTATATTCTCGGTATTCGGATATAAAATTAAACCGGCAAATTATGCGGCGGCAAAAAAATTGTTTAATTATACTATTAAAACTTTAGCATCTCAGGTCATCATATTTAATGAGCGATAAAAATTTATCCAAACACAATAACTGGTTCAATGAAATATCGGCGTCCGACGGTTTTTTAGAAATAGGATTGGTTCAGGTATATACGGGAAACGGAAAAGGCAAAACGACGGCGGCCCTCGGTCAAGCATTAAGGGCGAGCGGACATAATATAAAATCATTAATAATACAATTTTTAAAAGGCGGCTCTTATTCCGGAGAGGTTAAAGCGTTGGAGATTTGCTCTACTTCGATTAAAATATATCAAGCGGGAAGTCCTTATTTTATAAACAAAGACAAACTGCGGGAAAAAGATATAGAATCTAACCGAAAAGGTTTGTCTCTTGCCTTAGAAACCGCCTGTTCGGATAACGGCGTAGGAATTCTCGTGCTAGACGAAATTAACGTAGCTTTGAATTTGGGTATAATAAAAACTGAAGAAATAATCGATCTAATAAAAAATAAAAGAAAAAATTTAGAACTTATACTTACCGGAAGAAATGCCCCGCAGGAAATAATCGATATAGCCGATCTTGTCACCGAAATGAAAGAAATAAAACATTATTATAATAATAATGTACCGTCAAGGACGGGAATAGAAAAATAACGGATTGCGATAAATATTAATTGATTTTTTATGCCGCTATATAATATAATAATTTTCGTCTAATTTTCTTTTTCAATTAAATTTATAAATAAATCTGTATTTTAAAAATCAATTAATTATAAAACTATTATTAAATCGGAGGTTTTTAATGAAAGTAAGCATAATCGGCGCAGGCAGGCTCGGGGCGACGTTGGCATATACGCTTACCCTGAAAGACATCGTAAGAGAAGTTACGCTTATAGATATAAACCATAACCTGTCGAGAGGCGAAATGCTCGATATTTCGCACGGTACGTCTTTAACCGGATATACCAGGGTAAAAACAGCCGATTACGACTCGGTCAAAGATGCGGATATAATCGTTATTACGGCGGGTATTCCGAGAAAACCAGGCGAATCGAGATTAGATTTAAATAAAAAAAACGTACACATATTAAAAGATATCGTAAACAATATTACAAAATATAATCGGACGGCCATCCTTTTCGTCGTTTCAAATCCCGTAGATATAATGACGTACGTTGCATATAAAGTCTCCGGCTTTGAAAGGAAAAAGGTCTTTGGAATGGGAACGATGCTCGACACCACAAGATTAAGGTCTGCGGTGGGTACGTTTTTTGACTTGAATCCTAAAGACGTAGATATTATGTTCTTGGGAGAACACGGCGACAGTATGACGCCGGTTTTTTCGCTTGCAAGCATTAACAGCGTTCCCTTAAGCTCTATTCCCGGTTACGATGCAGAAAAGCTTGAACAGATTGCCGAATATTCAAGAACTTGTGCAGCGGAAGTAATTGCTTTAAAAGGCGGAACGATATTCGCTCCCGCAGTGGTAATGGCTGAAATAATAGAGTCTATGGTTAAAGACAGAAGACAGATAATGCCTTTATCGGTTTATCTTGAGGATTATTACGGGATTAACGGCATATATACCGGAGTTCCTGCAATTCTTTCAAAAGACGGCATAGAAAGCGTTATTAAACCCCCGCTGGCGCAAAAAGAAATAGACGGATTGAAATGCTCGGCGTCGGTAATACAAAATGCGATAAAAGACCTTAAAGACGGCGGCTTTATAGACTAAAAGAATCTTTTACTCGAAAGAACGCCTATTATTTCTTTATTTTTACTTTTTAGCGCGTTAAGATAAAATCTGCCGGTATGCATTTTCATATCGTAAATATTAAGATAAATGACGTAATCATTCATAAGGTTCAAAGTTCTCGCAAAGCCTTTTTCCAATGAAAAAACGGAAACGATTACCTTGCCTTTGTTGACGGATAGGGATTTTATTCTGCTTTCGCCGAATCTGTGAAGCGACAGAAGATATAATATATAAGAAACGTTAACCTGATTTTTAGCGACTTTTCTGAAAAATATAAGATTAGAGTTAAGTCTTTTAAGTTTTAAAGAATCGTTTTTAAGTTTGTAATTTATATTTTCTAAAGCCTTTTCATATTTACTCGTCCTGTTTATGTAAGATACGTACAAATAAATAATAAGCGTCCATAAAAAAAGTATCAAAAAGACAAAAACTCCTATTTTAAAATACGGATTTAATTCTAAATTATTTTTATTCCTGCCGCTTTCAAATATTTTATCGAAATCGGAATGAAAACTTGAATTGTTCATTTCGTCCATAAAAATTTATCCCGCTTTTATTGGTTTATTAATATATTTTATCAATATTAAACTTATATTTTAAGTTATATCATATATTTATATAATATACAATCACGCATTATTATTCTACGCTTTCAACTCTGTTCCTGCCGTTTTCTTTTGCCTTATATAAAGCTTCGTCCGCCCTTTTTATTATGCTTTCGGCGGTGTCTTCCCGCTTATAAGCCGTTACTCCGAAACTGCACCTTACGTTAATTTTTGAAGAAAATTCGGCATCCTCAATTTTTTTTCTTAATTTTTCGGCAAACTCTATAGCGCCTTTTAAAGATATATTATTGGAAATTATCATAAACTCTTCCCCGCCGAACCTTGCGATAAAATCGTAACTTCTTATATTTTTTTTGACTAAAGAGGCAAGTTCCGAAAGAACGGCATCGCCGATTTGATGGCCGTAGCCGTCGTTAATCTGTTTAAAATGATCAATATCGAACATAATTAAAGAAAATTTTGCATTTTTAAGCAACGCATTGCTTATATTGTCGCCTAATTTAATATCGAACGATCTTCTGTTGGGAATATCCGTCAGCGCATCCAATTCCGATAATTCTTTAAATACTTCTTTTTCTTTCATTAAATTTAATTCGCTGGTAACCCTGTTGCTCACGTCGGTAATAATTACAAGGCCTGCCCATGCGTTTTCAAAAAAAACCGTCCTTGTAATTAATTCCCCCCAAAATGAATTGCCGCTTTTTTTCTTAACTTTAAAGGTATATTTAGACTCGGATTGTTCGCCTTCAAGCCTTTTTTTAATATTTTCCGATAAAATAGATTTTTCTTCTTCTCTTAATTCTAAAATATCCAGCGGACTTAGATTTTTTATTTCATTTTCGGCATAACCTAATACGCTTAAGCCGAAAGGATTCATATAAACAATTTTTTCACGGTATAAACCTATTATAGTAGGAACATTATCGCTCAATATTTTAAAAAATTCGACCGATCTTCTTAAAGAATTTTCGTAATTTATTTTTTCGGTAATATCGATAATAGAATCGATTAAATATTCCCTGCCGTCAATTTCTATAGGCGACAGAGTAAGCTCTACTCTTCTTACGTCATTGTTTTTCAGCCTGTGATTTATAATAATTACCGTTGGATTTCCCTGTCCTTGTTTAATAACGTTTAGTCTTAAATTCTTGTGCTCTTCTTCGCTCATTAAAGCGATATCGGTAATTTTCATCTCCGTCAATTCTTTTTTCGTCCATCCGTAAAACTGCTCGGCAGCTCTGTTTGCGTCTATAATTTTACCGGTATCTACATCCATCAATAAATGTGTAACCGGGCTGTTGTTAAACATATTTTTAAATCTCTGTTCGTTCTTCTTGATTTCGTCAAAAAATTTGTTTAAATAATATATTACGAGCACACCGAGAATTATAATTAAAACCGTCCCGAAAATAAATACGAATGCGGCAAAACGGACTAAATATACAAAACCGGTGGATATTTTACGGATAAACGTATACGTCGGCAAAAAAGATTTACCGAGAGTATATTCTAAAAACATCTTTTCGGAAAATTTTAAAGGCACAAACCCCGTATATTTAATAAATCTTTTTATTATAGGCTTAGAAACATATTCCCAGTGGTAATACGATTTTTTTGCAAATGAAGAAAAATACTTGGCGTTGGAAAGCGATATTTTTTTTAATTTTACGGGAGTTTTAATGTTTAGCAGTATAAATAATTTTTTATAATCCTCATCGGTCTTATTTACAGTAAGCGATAATTTTTTTAGATATTTTTCGACTTTATTTTTATAATTATCGGGTTTATATGTTTCGTTAAAAACTATTCTTTTTATTAAAGAGTCTGTTCGGTTTAAATCGTCGTTAATTATGGATACTTCTAATATTATTTTTGAATTTTTGCCTATATAGCTTTTTAAAGGCAAAAACGTCCTGTCGAAAGTTAGGGCGGCTATTATTATCCATAAAATTATAGCCGCTATTCCCGCTATAATTACCGTTTTATTTTTATTAAACCTATTAATCGCCATAAGCCGCTTATATATTTTTATTTTAAAATTATCCAATTAAAGTTTTAGTCAAAAATTTATTTCCTCACCGTAAGATGGTATATAAACGTTAAACCCTTTTTCTTCCAATTTACCCTTATAAACGTTCATTACGTCTTCGTCGCCGTGAACGAGGCAGACTTTTTTAGGTTTGAACTTTAAGGCGGCAATCCATTCCATAAGCTCTTTCTGGTCTGCGTGCGACGAAAAGCCGTTTATAGTAAAAATTTTGGCATTAACTTTAAAATTTTCGCCAAGAATACGAACTTTATCCTCTTTTTCGACTATTCTTCTTCCGAGCGTCCCTTTTGCCTGATAACCTACGAATATTACCGCATTTTCTTTTTTCCATATATTATGCTTAAGGTGATGAAGAATCCTGCCCCCGTGAAGCATGCCGCTTCCGGCTATTATAATCGCTCTTTCCGATACTTTGTTTATGCTTTTCGATTCCTCTATATCTTTTACTATATTAAGATATGGAAAATCAAACGGATCTCCTTTTTTGAAAAGCGGAATATTGTCTTCTTTGAAGTAAGAAAAATTTTGAACGAATATATTAGTGACATTAAGAGCAAGGGGGGAATCCAAAAAAACCGTGCATTTCGGTAAAAGTCCCTGTTCGTAAAATTCTCTGAGCATATAAAGTATATCCTGAGCCCTTTCGGTGGCGTAACTTGGAATTAAAACATTGCCGTTATTTTTAAAAGTCTCGGTTATAGCCGCCAAGAATTCTTCCTTCGATTCCTTAAAACTTCTGTGATTTCTGTCTCCGTAAGTCGTTTCGGTATATACAATATCCGCATCGTCTGGATATTCGAAATTTCTGACTATGGGTTTTTCTTTGTTGCCGAGGTCGCCCGAAAATATTGCGGATTTGCCGTTTTTGTTTATCTTTACGAAAGAAGACCCCAGAATATGCCCTGCATCGTGCGCCGAAACGACAAAGCCGTTTTTTAATTCATATGGTTTTCCATATTCCAGAACGGGGTCGAAATAATCGAAAGAATCCAGCACGTCGGATTCGTCATATAAAAGACTAGGTTTCTCTTCGTTTCTCCTCAATGCTTTTTTTAATTCGTATCTGTAACCTTCGGTCATTATCTTTCCGGTATCCAAAAGCAGTACCTTTGCAAGCTGATATGTAGGCTTAGTACATAAAATCCTTCCCTTAAACCCGTTTTTAACCAAAAACGGAATCCTGCCGCAATGGTCTATATGGGCATGCGTTAATATAAGATAGTCTATTTTTTTAGGGTCAAAATCTAATTTGTAATTTCTGTCTTCGAATTCCCTTTCCTGAAACAAACCGAAATCGATTATTACGCTCGAACCGTCTTTCTCGTCGGTTAACATGTGGCAGCTTCCGGTAACATTTTTTGCGGCTCCAAAAGATTTTATTATCATCCCTTACCCTCCTATTTATTAATTTCGGTAATTTGCATAATCAAAGAACATTATATATAATACAACACATATAAAATTATATATTATGCATTATTATATCTTTCATTAAATTTTTATGCAAAAAAAAATTTCGGCTGCGGTAAAAACGGTTTTTTTATTTTTATTTTTCATCAGTGCGGGGTATTCATTTAAAACTGCATATGCCGAGACCCCCTCAAATCCGCATAACTCCAGCATCTATTTCAAAATAAGCAAAACGGGTAAAATTTCGTCTTCGGCACGGAATAGAATTATAAAAATATCTTTAGCGTCGGCTATTAAAAGAGCTTTGTCGAATCAGGGGAATATTTTGGAAGCCGAGCATATAATATCCGAAAAAATGGACTTAAAAAAAGCCGAGGACGCAGGTTTGCTCCCAGATATAGCGGTAAATGCGGGAGGTATCTGGTCGAGAACTAAAAACGGCTATCCGGTATTTGCTTCCGCCAACGGAATGAGAGAATTAATAAGTCAGATAAGTTTAACCGTTCCGATATACGACCCGAAAATATACGGCGAAATTTCGCTTGCGGGAGATAATCTTAAGATTGCGGAATACAGGCTTCGCCTGGCGCGCCTTTTCGAGGCCGCCCGTATAACGCAATATTTCTACGGACTAATTCTGTTAAAAGACGAAATAAAAATAGACCGAAAGGCGCTAAGCGGCGCGAAAAAAATTTTAACCGCCGCAAAAATAGGATATAAAGCCGGCAGTCTTTCGCGTTTCGACGTCGTTCAAACGGAGCTTATGACGGCCGGCATACAAACTAACTTAAAAATTTTAAAATCAAAAGTAAAATCGTTTGAACGGATGTTCTTAATGGAGATATTTTACGGCAGCGTCCGTCATGCAAAACTTTCTTTGAGCATACCCGCTCCGAACAGCGCCGGTTTCAATTATAAGATGCCTCCTTTAAATAGCCTCATTTCCAAAGCTATAAAAAAACAGCCGCTGATTAAAATAGCCGATGCGGAAATTAAATCCGCCAAATCATCCGTTTCAATAAGTAAAGCCGGAAGGCTCCCGAACATTCAGGGCGGCGCCGCATACGGAGAAGACACCGTAAATTCTTTCGCCGCTCCTAATCTCGGGTGGCAGTTTTTCGTCATGCTGAACGTTCCTATTTATAATTTTGGACTTCATAAAGGTTATATAGATGCGGCGAATGAAAGTCTTATGGCGCTTAAATCCGCCGCATCCGCAGTTAAACTGTCCGTAAAAAAAAGGCTCACGATAGATTACGGCAGAGCGTCTGCCTCAAAAAAGAAAATTTACGGAGCAAAAGTTTTAGTCAAAAAATCCGGCGAAGTTTTTAAGATGGCTAAAGAAGCTTATTTGGCAGGGGCTTTTAATGCCCTTGAATTGCAGGAAGCCCAGAATAATTGGATAAAATCGCGCATAGAGCTTGCTGAAGCCGTAAACGGGTTTTATTTGGCAGTTTCTCAATTAGATATAGATATGGGAATAATCCCCTTCGGAGACGGAAAACTATGAGACCGAAAACTATGAAAAATGTAATTTTGATTTCAATTTTAATTTTTATCTCGTTCGTCCTTTGCGGTATCTGCATGCCCTTTGCCTTTGCCGGTTCCGCTATGTCGGTAAAAGTCGCCTATGCTAAAAAAACTTACACGGCAAAAAGTATTTTTTCTATCGGAAAGGTTATCAGCAACGGCAGACAAGTTTTTACGGCTCCTTTTACGGGAAGACTGATAGAATCTTTTTCTTTTCCAAAATTAGTAACCGCCGGAACCGTTATTGCAAGAGTCGTAAATCCGGGCTTATACGCAAAGATAATTTCCGCAAAAGACGAAGTAAGGTACGCAAAGATAAAGTTTAAAAGAGAGAAACTTTTATTTCATTACGGCGTAGCCGCAAAAAAAGACGTGGAGACGGCTGCCTTAAGTCTGTCCGACGCATACTATGCTCTTCGTTCTTTAGAATCGATAAACAGCGAAGGTCTTATCGTTTCGCGCTCAAAAGGAACGGTTCGTTATATAGCGGCGAACGGCGCTATCGTTGCGGCAGGAAGTCCCGTAGCGGTACTAAACG
>JAJYWW010000075.1 GCA_021791295.1 bacterium
CAAACGTATCAATGGAAAATCCTTCCGATTACCAAAAAATGCTCGATAAAATAAAAGGAACGCCTCTTTCGGCTTTTCTTGAACAGGCTTTTTTAAGGTCTATGAAAATAGCGGTTTATTCGCCGGTAAATATACGCCATTTCGGCCTTGCTTTGTCGTCCTACACGCATTTTACTTCGCCGATAAGAAGATATGCCGACCTTATAATACATAGAATACTTGCATTTATAATTTGCAATGAAAGAAGCGAAAATAAAATTCCCGAATGGTTAAATCCCGAATATTTAAAATCGGTTTCAAACGCAATTTCCAGAAGGGAAAAACTTTCCTCGGACGCAGAAAGGGAATATTTGGACTTTAAAAAAATGCAGTTTTTAAAGAAACACGAACAGGCTCTTTACGAAGGTTTTATTACCAACGTCGTGAATTTTGGTTTTTTCGTCGATATTAAAGGATTTTTTATTCAGGGATTCGTGCATGTTTCCACGATAGCGGATGATTATTACGAATACAGCGATTACTCTAAAATTCTTAAGGGAAGGCATACAAGAAAAATATTTAAGACGGGGGACGGAGTTTTGGTCAGCGTTTACTCTATAGACCTTCTTAAAAGAGAAATAGACCTTAGATTCGTTAAGTTTCAAAAATGAAAAATATATAAATAATATAAAATGCATAAAATATGACTAAAAATAATTTATTACCATGAAAATTGGCGACATAGTAAGGCTAATCAGAGCGATAAAGCGCATAAGACAGGTTATTTCTATATTTGCAAAACACGGTTTTTATCAGATTATAACTAATATAGGTCTGTCTAAATTTTTTATACTCAAAAAATATCTAAAGGCGGCTTATCCCGTCGACGACTACATTAACGTTCCGCCGGAGATAAGGCTGAGATATGCCGTGGAAGAGCTTGGACCTACTTTCATTAAGCTTGGACAGGTGTTTTCTCAGGAAATACGTACTCTGCCGTTGAAATATATCGAAGAGCTTAGAAAACTTCAGGATGCAACACGTGTGGATTTTAATGACATAAAAGAAATAGGCGAAATATTTAAAAACGAAACCGGCAAAAATATAGAAGACGTTTTTGAATCGTTCGACGAAATTCCGGTCGCATCGGCTTCAATAGCACAGGTGCATAAAGCCGTTCTGAAAGACGGTACTACGGTTGCGGTAAAAATAAAAAAAAGAAACGTAGATAAAGTTATAAAAAACGATATAGACGTTTTATATTTTATAGTCAATATAATTAAAGAGCCTGTAAGTGAACTTTTATATATAGACAACATAGAAGATTTATTTAAAGAATTCAGCAAAAGCATTCTTTCTGAGCTGGATTTCATGGCCGAAGCCGGATATACCGAAAAAATAAGAAAATCCAATTTAGACAAAGACTCCGTTGAAATTCCAAAAATTTACTGGCAGTATTCAGCTAAATCTGTATTGGTCGAAGATTTTATAGACGGCGTAAAAGTCAGCGATATAGATGAACTTTCTAAAAAAGGATACGACAACAAGACTATTCTTAAAATATTTCTGAATCATTTCTTTAAACAGATATTTATAATAGGTTATTTTAACGCCGACCCTCATCCTGGAAACGTTTTTGTAGTAGATCGGGAAAAGATAGGTATAATAGATTTCGGCTCGGTAGGAATACTGACAAAAGATCTGCGAAGAAAAATATTGAAATATTTTATAGAATTTTTTAACGCAAATTATGAAGAGGCGGCTTCTTTGTTCATAGAAATATGTATGGGGGACTTAACGGACAAAGAAGAGCAGGTTTTTAAATTTGAACTTATGGAATTCATAGAAAGTTTTTATAATAAACCTTTTAAAGATATTTACAGTTCCGAAATTTTATTAGAAACTTTAAGGATAGGACAAAAAAATAAATTAATGATACCGTCGGAACTTTCTTTGCTGTTCAAGGCTTTATTGCCCATAGAATCTATAGCTAAAATGCTCGATCCTGATTTTTCTTTCGTCGATTCCGGTTTAAAATTTTTTGATTTTGACGTTTTAATTGACAAAAAAGAAAGAGTGAAAGAGATAAAGGAATCTTTAGCAGATAAATTAAAAAATTATAAAGATTTGATTAGCGGATTTCCTAAGAGAGCGGATAAAATACTTAAAAAAATGTCTGAGGATAATTTTTCCATAGATTTTATTCATAAAGGGTTAGACGGCTTTATAGAAGAAATGGAGAAATCCAGCAAAAGAATGACGAACGGACTTTTAATAGCGTCTTTGATAATTTCATCCGGCATTTTGGTTTTTATAGGAAGCGTTTATTCTCATTTTTATATTTTGATTATGGGCATAGCCGGGTGGGTAATGGGTTTAATATATATATTAATTTTATTGCTTAAATAATTTAATTATTATAAATATTTATAAAAATACACGGAGGTGTAAAATATTGCAAGTTTTAGAGATAAACAGCGCGGAATTAGATTTTAAAAATTCGGTAATTACCATAGGAAGTTTCGACGGCATTCATTTAGGACACAGAAGATTAATGGAAATGGCTAAAGATTCGGCTTCTGAACTGAACTCTGTTTCCGTAGTTCTTACATTTCATCCGCATCCTTCCAGAATAATAAATCCCGAGGCTAAAATTAAACTTATAACTACTTTTGAAAAAAAAACAGAATTAATAGAAGAAATAGGTATGGACTACTTGGTATATATTACGTTTACTCCCGAATTCGCCGCTATGCGGCCTGAAGATTTTATTAAAAACATTATATTCAAAAAATTAAATCCGTTAAAAATAATAGTGGGACACGATTTCGGATTCGGCGTTAATAAATCCGGAAATATTGCTTTATTAAATAAATTGTCAAACGAACTCGGCTTTAAACTTGAAGTCGTCGAACCCGTTATAATCGATAATCAAATAGTTTCAAGCACCCTTATCAGGAGATTGGTCGTTACCGGCAAGGTTTGCGCGGTAAAAAGATTTCTGGGAAGAGACTATTCGGTTCACGGCAGGGTAGTTAAGGGCTGCGGCAGAGGAAGACAGCTTGGGTATCCGACCGCAAATATTATTCCTGAGGAAGAATTATTTCCTAAAGACGGAGTTTACGTTACTAATATAGGAATAAACGGAAAACTGTACGATTCGATTACCAACGTCGGTTCAAATCCTACTTTTGACGATATCGAAAGAAGAATAGAAACATATATATTCGATTTCGACGAGAATTTATACGACAAAGAAATAGAAGTTTTCTTCCTTGAAAGATTGAGGGAAGAGATAAAGTTTGACAATATAAACGAACTCGAAGAAAGAATTAAAAAAGACATAGAACTTGCGGGTTTAATTCTAAAAAGAAGTTATAAAAAAAGACACTGCCTTTGATTTTTAATCTAAAATGTAATAAAATAAATTTATTATGAAGCTGCAAAAATCAAAAAAAATTAAAATTTTTATTTTAAACGCTGTCTCCGCATTAATTATTTTAACTATGGGTTTTTTTGCATATGCGGCATTAGACATGTTCGGTATGATTCGTTCCGGAACTTCAGGCTTGCCGTATTCGTTAAAACAGTCCGGCATGGTTTTTTTTAACGGAAACAGCGGGATAAAACTTGCATATCCTTCATTATCGGATACTTTCGGCGGAACTTTTTTTTATTTTGTTTTTATTTTAGCCGTTTTATTTGCCGCCGCCGCCATAATTTTTATGTATGCATATTTTTACCGGCTGATCGAAGTTCAGGATAATACGGAGAAATCGTTAAGATCTTTAGAAAAAAATATTCTTGAAATACCTTCTACTATTATCCACGAGATTAAAGGCAACATAAATTCGATTATGATTAACTCCAGAATATTGACGGAAAAGATTAAAAATTCGGAATTTAATAAAAAAGACGATATAGCTAAAACAGGATATGTCATAGAAGACGAAATATCGAAAATAGCTTTTACTATTGACGGTATACTTAAGTTTACAAAAGATTTAGATTTAAATTTGGAAGAGGTTAATCTTTCATCATTAATACTTGAAGCATACGATGCGGTTAAAGACGGATTTTCAATGAAAAAAATTAAATTTTCTTTATTCGTCGATAAAAATATAAATATCGTTATGGATAAAGATTTAATGATTCAAGTTTTTAAAAATTTAATATTAAATGCCGCAGAGTCGTACGGCGGCAAAGACGGAGAAGTTTTAATACGTTCTTCTTATATCTTAAATAAAGTTTGTTTAACGGTCGAAGATTATGGGTGCGGCATTGAAAAAAAAGAGTTAAATAAAATTTTTGAACCTTTTTTTACGACGAAAAAAAACGGCGTAGGACTCGGTCTTGCTCTTATAAAAAGAATAGCAGACGCGCATAAATTCGATATAAATATTGCATCCCGCATAGGTTTTGGAACAAAGGTTTCATTAATTATGAAAGAAATTCAGTAAAAAAACTCTGCAGCGGTAAATTAATCCTTATAAATGAAACTGTCCGATAGAAAGTCCGTCAATATATTGATAGTCGAAGACGAGGATGCTTCGAGGAACGGTCTTGTCGAGTATTTCAACCTTAAGGGCTATAAAGTTTTTTCGGCCGACCGGCTCAAATCCGCGTTTGAAATTTTAAGCTCTTCAGCCGAATTAGAAAATAATAAAGATAAAATAGACATTATAATTACCGACCTTAAACTTCCGGACGGAACGGGATTGGAATTATTAAAATCTATCAAAGAAGGCTTAAATCAAAATGCCGAAGTTATAATAGCAACCGGTTTCAGTTCGGTCAAAACGGCGGTAGAAGCTATTAAACTTGGTGCCTACGATTATATAACCAAACCGGTAAATCTTGAAGAATTAGATCTGCTGATAAGCCGTATAATATCTAATAAAAACCTCATAAATGAATTAAATATTCTTAAAAACAGGCTCGATGAAAAATATAATTTCGGCAACCTTATAACGTCTTCAAGAAAAATGATCGAAACCGTCGATACCGCAATCTCGGTATCCGGTACTAATTCTACCGTTCTTATAGAAGGAGAATCCGGTACGGGCAAAGAACTCCTTGCCAACATAATAGTCAATAATTCTAAAAGAAAAAATAAACCGTTTGTTAAAGTAAATTGCGCAGCGCTTTCGGAGACCGTTTTGGAAAACGAGCTTTTCGGACACGAAAAAGGGGCATATACCGGCGCGGATTCCTTATATAAGGGAAGATTTGAAATTGCCGACGGCGGAACTATATTTCTTGACGAAATAGGGGAAATTTCTTTAAAAACGCAGACTAAAATATTGCGGGTTTTACAGGAAAAAGAGTTTGAAAGAGTCGGGGGCAACAAAACTATTAAAATAGATATAAGGATAATAGCCGCATCGCAAGATATAACTAAAAAGGTTTCTAACGGCGAATTCAGGAAAGATTTATATTACAGGCTAAACGTAATAAACCTTAATCTTATACCTTTAAGGGAAAGAAAGGAAGATATACCGCTTCTGGTTAAGCGTTTCTTAAACGATTTTGCCGAGGAAAACGGAAAAAAAATTACGGGATTAAACAAAGATGTTTTAGATATTTTATTAAATTACGATTATCCAGGCAACGTCAGGGAGCTTAAAAATATTATAGAGTATATGACCGCGGTTTCTAAGGGTTCGGTTATAGACGAATCGTCCATACCCGGTTATTTAAAGAAAATAAATCAAAAAAAGGAAACCGATTCGGATCTAAGCGGTAAAGATTTTATAAATATTCCATTTGGAATCAGCTTAGAAGACGCCGAAAATATTATTATAAAAAAGACGCTTGAAATAAACGGATTTAATAAGGTCAAAACAGCAAACGACTTAAAAATAGGTTTAAAAACCGTTTACAGGAAATTAGAAAAAATTTAATTTAATGAATTTTTTCTAATTCGTCTATATATTTTTTTACCTGCGCCGTTTTCTTCATTTTATATGATTTATTGAAATATTCAAGAGCTTTTTTATGATTTTTCAATTTTAAATAATCCATGCCGGTATGTTTTAAAACGGTCGGAGACTTGCCGAGCTTTTTAAGGGCTGTTTTGAATAATTTAAGGGCTTCCGCGTATTTTCCTTCTCTGTAATATACAAATCCAAGACTGTCTATTATAAAAGGAGAGCCTTTATCATACGATAGTGCTTTTTTAATCAATTTTTCTGCCGTTTTGATATTCTTATTTTTGACCGCGTAATAATATCCCAAATAGTTAAGCGCTGAAGCGTCGTACGGGTTTATTTTTAATATTTTTTTCATAACGGCGGCGGCTTTTCTATCCGCTTTAAGATAATGATATGCCGAACCTAATTCGTACAAAAGAGCCGTATTATTTTTAAATTTAGACAAACCTTTTTCAATTACGAGTTTAGAAAATTTATAATCTTTTACTTCAGACAGAGCGATTGCCGAAAAATAATAAAATTTTAAATTTTTTTTAATTACGGTATCGTTAAGCATTTTCGATATCGTAGAAATGATATATTTTTTATATTTCGTTTTATTCATTTTTTTATAACGGTTAATGTATATTTCCATAGTTTCAAGTTTGGCGTCTATATAATGCCTGCCCGGTTTGAGCATGCACAGAAACCCCAGCCCTTTTTTATATTTTTTTTCTAATATATATGAAATTCCGATAAAAAAATATGCGTTATTTTTCAGCCTGAAATTATTTTTAATGTTTGAGGATACGTTTATGAAATTTAAAAATCTTTTTCTAGCCTGCGGATATTTTTTTTGGGTGTATTCTAATATTGCAGACTGATACAGAGCCGTTTTAGAATAAGGGTTTATTTTTAAATATTTATCGAAAATGGACACGGCTTTTTTTATTTTTCCGTCTAATATATAAAGAGCCGCAAGCCTGAAATAGGCTTTTTTAAAATAAGGATCTATATCGATCAGGCTTATAAGATTTTTTTCGGCTTTATTTTTTTTATTTAATACGGAGTATATTTTTGACAGCAGGTAATATGAATCTATATTGCCTGGATGCTGCATTTTTGCTATATTTAGATAAAAAACCGCAGTTTTTAAATCGTTTTCAAATATATAAATATTGGCAATGAATAGAATAGCTTTTAAACTATAAGGGTTTTTGTTTAAAATACTTTTAAGTATAGTTACCGACCGTTTCATGTTGTTCTCGCCGGCTTCAATTTTTGCTTTTAGAATTAAATAATTAATATGAACTGCCGATAATTTTCCGGAGCCGTTGTTTTTATGCATTAGTTTTAAAGCGGTATCTATATATTTTAAAGCTTTTTTATATTTAGACTGTTTAAAGTATAAAAGCGCAGTTATATAATTTAAATACGGTTTTTGAAAATATAACGAAGGCTCTCTTTTAAAATATTTTACGGCAGAACCGTAATTTCCGCCGTAATAATTAATATAGCCTGCCGCGGCGTTAAATACGGTTTCCGATTTTAAAGACGTTCTTGTAGAACTCGCGGCATCGGCGCTTTTAGTAAAATATATTACGTTAAAAAGAATAAAAAACAGCGCAATACATAAATAAATTGCAGTTATCAAACGTTTTTTTTCAACAATATAAAAAATTCCGTATTCCCCTTTTTTCCTTTTATGCATGATTTTTTTACTCCTAATACGCCGAGATTCAAATTTTTTGAAAAATCTATTATTTTATTAATTACCGATTCGTGTATTTTACCGTCTTTTACTATGCCTTTTTTAACATTTTTTTTGTTTTCCGTTTCGAACTGCGGCTTTATTAAAAAAAGCATTATACCTTCATTTTTAACAAATTTTAATATATACGGGATAATTTTAGTAAGCGACGTAAAAGATGCATCGCATACCGCAATATCTACTTCCTCTCCTATTTTTTCAAAAGGAAGAGTTTTAATGTCGGTATTTTCCAAATTTTTAATTTTTGGATTGTTCCTTAAAGAATAATGAAGCTGCCCATAGCCGACGTCGATACAGAATGCAAAATCCGCACCTTCTTTTAGAAGGCAATCCGTAAAACCTCCGGTAGAAGCCCCTATATCGATTATTCTTTTGCTCTTTACGTCCAATTTAAAATCGGACAGGGCGCACTTCAGTTTCAATCCTCCGCGCGATACGTAAGGATTGTTTTTTTTAATCTCTATTGAACTGTCTATGTCAACTTGAGTTCCGGGCTTGACGCATTTTAATCCGTTAACGCTTACCATTCCTTCCATTATAAGCGCCGCCGCCCTGCTTCTCGTTAAATTATATCCAGACGAGGGTTCAGCAAGAAGAACATCTAATCTTATTTTTTTCACAGTCCGAGATAAAAAAAGTTTTTATTGTATCCGATAAACTTTCCTCCGAAAATCCTTTTAAGGCAAGAAGCTCTGATCGAGATCCATGCTCTATGAAACCGGAGCCGAGAGATACTATTTTATACTCTATTGAATTCAGATTGGTTTGCCGGCTTAATAAGGTTAAAAGTTTTGCTCCAAAACCTGAAAACTCTACGTTTTCTTCTACGGTCATTATTTTTTCCGCATTTTTAATTTTATTTATTAATTCGGCGGAAATAGGCGAAATAAACCTTGCGTCTATTAGACTGATTAAATTTTCAGGAGTTTTCGCATTATTTTCGTTAAACGTTTTCAGTATTTTGTTTAATATTGAAGTATGCGGCGCGCCGATACTGATTACTATGTTTTTAAAGTTACCGGCATCAAGCAATATCTCAAATTCCCCTTCGGTTATAACAGGAACGTTTTCTTTTTCGGGAAGTTCAAAATAAGGAGTTTCCGCTTTAGGGTATCTTACGGCAACCGGTTTTCCGTATGCCAAAGAGCTTTTAATCATGCGCATAAGTTCATATTCGTTTCTCGGCGACATAAAAATTAGGTTCGGTATGTAGTTTAAAAAAGATATGTCGAATATTCCCTGGTGTGTTGCGCCGTCTTCACCGGCAATTCCTGCCCTGTCTATACAGAAAACGACGGGAAGATTTTGCAGGCAGACATCGTGAATTATCTGGTCCAAAGAGCGCTGAAGAAACGTCGAGTATATAAAAACAAACGGTTTTAATCCGTTAGATGCGGCGCCTGCGGCAAACGTTACGGCGTGTTCTTCGGCTATACCGACGTCAAAAAATCTGTCGGGGAAAAGTTTTGAAAATTTTGAAAGCCCTGTTCCATCCGGCATTGCTGCCGTTACGGCTATTATATCAGGGTTGTCCGACGCCATATCTGCAAGAAAGTTGGAAGCCGTTTCGCCGTATGAAACGTTGCCGGATTTTTTTAAAGTTAAACCGGTTTTTTTATCAAAAGCCGAAATTCCGTGAAATATTGACGGATTTTTTTCCGCAGGTTCGTAACCTTTACCTTTTTTTGTTATAACATGAAGCAGTATCGGCTTTTTCAATCTCTTTATGTTGTCGAAAGAATCGAGCAGATGCTGGAAGTTATGTCCGTCTATAGGTCCGACATAAGTAAAACCGAGTTCTTCAAAGATAATGCCAGGCGCTATAAGATTTTTAAAAGATTCTTCAAATTTAGACGCAATTTTTGCCACTTGTAAACCGAACAAAGGTATAGATTTCAGCATTTTTTCTATTTCTTTTCTTAAGCCCTGATAAAAATTGCCGCTCATTATTTTATTCAAATAATTAGAAATAGCTCCTACATTTTTAGATATCGACATTTCGTTGTCGTTAAGTATAACTATGACGTCTTTTTTTAATGAACCGGCGTTATTTAAGCCTTCCAGAGCCAGACCGTTTGAAATTGAAGCGTCTCCTATAACGGCTATAATTCTTCCGTTCTTTTCCGTATCGTTTTTTAAATCTTTTGCCACGCTCATGCCGAGCGCAGCGGAAATAGACGTACCTGCATGGCCCGTCCCGAAATAATCGTATCTGCTTTCCGATATCGACGGAAAACCCGATATCCCTCCTAATTTTCTTAATGTATTAAATTTTTCTTTTCTTCCCGTAAGAATCTTATAAGGATAAGACTGATGTCCAACATCCCATATAATCTTGTCTGCGTTTTCGAAATCGAAAGATTTTATAAGCGCAACCGTAAGTTCGACGACGCCGAGACTCGAAGCAATGTGTCCGCCGTTACCGGAGCATACGGAAATTATTTCTTTCCTAAGTTCGTCCGAAAGCAGTTCGAGATCATTTATATTTAAGTCTTTTACGTCGTTCGGTTTTTTTATTTTTTCCAGTATCATAAAGCAAGTTATATATTTTAATTTATTCTGTCCGTAAGATAATTTATTAATTCTATGAGCAGAGTCTTTTCGGCGCCTGTTTTTTCTATAGACGATAGCGCTATTTCGTTGTATTCTTTAATAAGCTCTTTAGTTTTTTCAATGCCCATTTGTTCGACTAAGGTGGATTTACTGTTTATTTTGTCGATGCCCGCCGTTTTTCCGATAACCTCTTCGTTTCCTAATATACCGAGAATATCGTCCACGGCTTGAAAAGCTAATCCTAAATTTAATCCGAATCTTTTAAATTCCGATATTACCGATTCGTCTTTTCCCGATAAAATCGCGCCTACGGCGCAAGCAGCCGAAATAAGAGACGCCGTTTTTTTTTCGTTTATGTATTCTATTTGTTCGGGATTCAAAGGCTTGCCGAAAGAATCGACGTCGTGAAACTGCCCCTCGACAAGACCTCCGGATCCGGAAGCGTATGCAAGTTCCCTGATTATGCTTAACGTTTTTTCCGGTTCCAGCCATCCGCAGTAATTTTTGTCGGAAAGCATGGCGAAAGCTTCCGCAAGAAGAGCGTCGCCTGCAAGTATTGCGGATGCTTCGCCGAATACTATGTGGCTTGTAGGTTTTCCTCTCCTTAGGCTGTCGTTGTCCATTGAAGGCAGATCGTCGTGTATTAAAGAATACGAGTGGATAAGTTCAATAGAAGATGCGAATGGAAGCAGTTTTTTTTTATCGGAAAAACCGAGGCTTTCAGCCGTAAGCATAACCATAATAGGCCTTATTCTTTTGCCCGGCGTAGTAAGAGTATATAACATTGTATCCGGAAGGGAAA
>JAJYWW010000056.1 GCA_021791295.1 bacterium
GAAAAAACAAGGTTAAGGTATTTATCGGAAGAAGAAGCCGAAAGGCTAATATTTAATTGCGATAAGAACCTAAAGCCTATCGTCATAACGGCTTTAAATACAGGAATGAGAAAATCGGAGATCCTTAAACTGACATGGGACAGGGTAGATTTAAAGAACCGACTAATATTGCTTGATAAGACGAAGAACGGCGAGAGGCGGGAGATACCGGTTAACGATACGCTTTATAATGCTTTATCCGGGCTTACAAGGCATTTAAAAACGGATTATGTCTTTTACAACCCGGAAACTTTAAAGCCGTATTACGACCTTAAAAGAAGCTTCGGGGTAGCGTTAAGAAAATCGCATATTTTAGATTTTAGGTTTCACGATTTAAGGCATACCTTCGCAAGCCGGCTTGTGATGAAAGGGATAGACTTAACGACCGTTAAAGAGCTTTTAGGACATAAAGACGTGAAGATGACTTTAAGGTATGCGCATTTATCCAAGCCGCATATTAGAAACGCCGTTAACGTTTTGGACGGCGAGCGTTGCAAAATCGTTGCAATGGAATATGAAAAGGAAATTGCAAAAGACTAAAACCTTGATAAAACGTGGTGAGCCGCGCGGGAGTCGAACCCACGACCACCTGATTAAAAGTCAGGCAACGTATTTAATAACATATTAATTTTATTAATAAATTATTAACATAAAATCGCCTATGGGACAAATTTGAGACAATCACGCCGTAAAGCCCTTATTTTTATATGTAGTTATTTCTCTTAATAAAACAATAACGGATTCTTTCATAAACTTACGCCTTCTTTATTGACGTAATAGGATAAAAAGCCGGCGTCGTTTATTTGATTTTTATACGTTTCTTTCGATTTAACGACGATATCGTTTGATATGTTGTTTATAGCCATTCTTCTGCGGATGTTGCGCAAAATAATTTTTAAATCTTCTTTAAATATATCCTTATCGATTAATACGAAAAAGTCCCAGTCGCTTCCTTCTTTATAATCTCCTCTTGCTCTCGAACCGAATAAAAAAATCCTATCGACCTTATATCCGGCTTTTTCGACTTCTTCGTTAATTATCGTCTTTGCAATCTCGAGATTTTTATTTAATGTCTTTTCCATACAATTTATTATATCATAATAAATAATATAAAACTGCGTTACTCCGTAAAGCCCTTTACTACGCTCAAAAGCCCTGTAATTACCTTTTGAATTCTCACGGGATCTTTAAACGCAGATATGCTTTTTAGGAGCTCCTCGAAGCCTTCGTATTCCAAAAGCCTTAGTATCTCGTCCGGCATATAGCCGGCAAGGGTTAGATATTCGGCTACCGGTTGCTTAAATTCTTCGGCAAGCTTTACTATTTCTTCTTTGGAAAGGACATCTGAGCCTTCTATTGCCTGTTTAATCTTTTCCGTTCTTTTCTTGGCGGAAATATCTTTCTTAATGCGGGCTATGAAATTATCCGGCATGCTGTCTTTTTTAAGAACGATTTTTTTAAGGACTCCGTCGGGTATTTTGTCTTGAAGTTTTGCTTTGGCAAGTAGCAGATATAGTTCGTCTTTGGTATTGCCGTCCACTTTAAACATATCTATGATTTGGTCTAAAAGCTCCATGCTGGGAAGTCTTTTATCTACTTCTATTAGGTTTAAATGGACTGCGGCTACTTTAAACTTTTTGGACATGGAAGCTATGGAGATATGCTTGCTCTGTCTTATTTCCTGAAGAATGCGACCTAAGGTTTTTTCCTGCATAATTGCTACAATTATTCCTTGAAAATTATAATAAAATGTTATTTAATTAAACTATTAGTTGCATAAATATAACTAATAGTTATATATTATAACTTGATAGTTTAGAAGTGTCAAGGAGATAAAAATGGATGAAGTCAAAGTAATCAATAAAAAACCTTTAGAAAATTCAATAAATCCGGCATTATTATTTACAATCGAATATTCTATTAAGAATAATTACAGAGCTCCTATTGAAATAACGGGATTTTTATTATCTAACGACGGAAAAAAAATTTCAAATATTAGCGGTTTTAGATATGAAAGTGACCGAAAAACTCAAGGAATACAAGCTGCAAATGGGGCAAATAGCAATACGATATTTCATAAGATAGAAATAATAGCGCCATTAAATCCAAAAGCTTTGGATTATATTCAAGAACAAAGGGAATTAAATCAAAATGGCAACGTAATATTGAAATTAAATATTAATATTAGGGCGATTAACTCACAAACTTGTCTTTCATATATGTATCTTGAGAACCCAATAAATGGCAATCCTCAGCCAGTAATGTATAAACACAATAATCAATTTTCATCGCAAAACTCCAATATGTGGATATTATCCGGCAATAGCGGTCCAATTTTTCTTGAGGTAATAGATGAGGTTTACGACTTACCAATTACCATTCCTTCAAGCGACTGGATACATGATTTTTGCCCTGCGTTTAATATCGGTAAATTTTTTGTATTTGAATATTTAATGCCCGATTATGTTCCTGGATCGGATAGTTTAGACGAGAGATTAAACAAAGCAATTGATGTGATAAAAGATATGGAATTAAAAATGATTTCAGGAGAATGGACTGATGTTATAGAAGATTCGAGACCTATTTCTGAACTATTAAAAAATCAGGATGAAATTAAGGCTTTATTTAATGAAGATGGGTTCACTGATGAAGCTTATAATAATTTAAACGCAAGTCTAAAATCGATATTCGATTTTTCTTCAAAATTTCATCATAGCGAAAGCAAAACAAAAGAAGTTATGCCTCGGATAAAAGCTTCAAAAGAAGACGCCTATTTAATCTATACGATTTCAATAGCAACCGTTAATTTAATATCTAAAAAACTGCAAAAGAAAAATAAACAATTAACTGAAATTTAAAGAAAATAAGGACAAATAAATTTATAAAACACCTAAATGTAATTAAATGTAAAATTACATTTAGGTGTCTTTAATTACATTTGACCGTATTTAAGCATACCTGTTATAGTTTACCGCGCATATTTCATATAATCAAAAAATTATTTTAATATTTTTCTCTTGACACAAAATACCTAAAAATGTTAAAAATAATATATCAACTTAAGTATGATAGTTATACTAACTTTTAATTTATTTAATAATTACTTAGTGAACAATTTTGATTTTTATTATATCAATAAAAATTATATCATAAATTAATTTAAAAAACAATAAGGAGGTTTTTTTATGGAAGAAATCGAAAACGCTGTTAAAATCGAACGAAAAGAAAACAACAACACAAGGAAAATTATTAACATACTTAAAAAAAACGGATTAATCACAAGCGTAAAACAAAAAGAGCAGACAGAAGAAGACAAAAAAATAACAAAGACAATTATTGATTTGATGCATAATCGTTCTGTGCTTCGTCAACTGCTCGCTCGTTACGACAAAAAAACGAGACTTGAAATTATATTAACGACTGAAATGAATAAAATCGAACGTTATGTTTTTATGAGCTATTTCAATTACTTCATGCAAGCAAAGATGGCGAAAAAGAAAGGCGAAAAAATAAAACATTTGACAGAAACAGCGGTTTTTAATAACGTTTTTTTCTATTTTAAAAATGCAAAATATAAATACTCAGATTTTAATAAATTGCATAAGTTAATCAAAAGCATGAAGCGCAAAGCTCTTTATTATTCTCAAAAAGAAAACGTAAACGAATACATTGCAAAAATAAAAGTAAAAACAAAGGAGAAACAAGATAATGAATAATTTTTTAATTATTACATCTGCAATATTACTGATTTTATCTATTCTGACGCTTGAGGTTTCTATTATTTATTATGTCTATAATTTTTTTAAACGAAGCGTAGTTAAAATAAATTTTATGCAAATAAACACAATAATGAAAAGATTTTACAGCATATTGATTAATCGTTTTCTTTTTATAATAAGGAAAATAGCGACTGAAGCTTTCAATATTAACGCTCCGCCGACAAGACGACAAAAATCCATTTGGACACTTTGACCTTGCGGGAGGTGCAAAATGGATAACTTAACTAAACTCAAAGAATTTCTTGAGCAAAAATATGAAGGATACGATTTTAAATTTAAAGGTAACGACCGCAGGCTTGTAGGTTTATGTCCCGAGCACGACGACCATAATCCGTCTTTTAATATTTACGAATATAACGACAAAGCTTATTATAAATGTTTTTCATGCGGCTTTAAGGGTTCTTTATATGACTTTATCGTTGTGGAACTTACGGCGGAAGAGAAAGAAAAACATGAAAATAATAAAAAAATTCAAAACGCTTTATCCTTAACGTTTAAAGATTTAAAAGATTATTTGTTTACCGGTGATACGTTAGAATCAGTCTTTGCCCGCAAATATTTAACTGAAACGAGACTTTTAGACATAGACAAAATAAACAAATGCGACGTAGGATTAATCAAAACAAACGGAAACTACGACGAGATAGACGAATTATTAGTGCCGCTATCGAGCGGCAAGCCAAATAGATTGAAATATTACAGCGGATATTTAGTTTTCGCGCATACCGACGCTACCGGCAATATTTGTCTTCTCAGGTTCCGCAGTCCCGATGACAATAAAGATATTAAGACGGCAAAAATAAAAGGCTTTAGCGGCCGTCCACATGCTTTTAATCTGCAGCTAATCGGCAAAGCTGATATCGGCAAGTATCCATTAACGCCCCATATTTATTTAACCGAGGGCGAATTTAACTCGCTTACATATATATCGCAAACGGGCAATTATAATATTTGCAGTGCCGGTTCGAAAGACAACATCAAAAAAGAACTTATCGATTCAATATTGAAACTAAATTTTATACCCGCTATAGCGTTAGACCAAGATAAAGCTGGACAGGATAGACTAAAAAAACTTTATCCCGAAATTAAAAACAATAAGCGGATTATCTATTGCGAATACAACGCTAAAGACTTTGACGACCTATTAAAAAACAAATCGGAAGTCGGTATAACTGAAGAGATTGTATCTATCGAACATAAAACGATAGACGAATTAGAAGACGAAATAATCAAAGAAGAAACAGCAAAAAAAGAAGAAATAGCAAAAAATATAGACAAATATATCGTAAATCAAAGTTTAAAAGAAATTTATTTTAAGCATAACGATATATATAAAAAAAATAAAACGATAAAAGTCGTAAATATTAAAGATGTTTTAGCCGACGAAACCGAAGAAATTTTCAACGGCGATTTTCCTACAGGCATTAGTACTATCGCGGGCTACCCGAGCGCAGGCAAAACGTTTACGGCTATTTATATTGCTATACTTTACTGTTTAGAAAATCCGGACAAAAAGGCGTTTTTGTGGTTATCTGAAGATTCTAAACAGCAAATAAAAAAAAGATTAAATTATATCTTATCAAGGTATAACTTGGAAGTGCCGCCTAATCTCGATTTATGTTTCGACATAGCATTGCCGGTTTTGACTAAAGAATACGGCGGTTACGTTAAAAACAAATTTTACAAAGAGATTCAAAATATTTTATCGAATTATTCTCTTTCTTTTTTAGATCCGCTTGTTGATTTTTCTGTCGGCATAGACGAAAACGATAACAATCATATTGCAGAATTTTTACGTGCTTTCAGAGAAATAGCTTTTGAAAAAAACAGTTCGATAGTCTTTTTGCATCACGTAAATAAAGGCAAAATCGACGCTATATCTAATCCCGATTTAGAATATATTACGCAATCCGAAAAAAACGACAGAATTTTTAAAATTAGAGGCGCAAGCGCCGTCGCCAGCTCTTCCCGAATGGTTCTTTATTGTGAGCCTAATCCTTATAAAGACGACGAAAGAATTACAAGTATCATAAAATTCAATGCGGGAAAAGAAGGCAAAATAGTTTATAGATTGCAACTTCCGTCAACGTCGATATCGCCGCAAGGAGGCATAGATTATAAAAAAACAAAAGAAAAAAAACCTTACTAAAACCAAAAAAAATAAAGGCGTTTCTATGATGAGCGTATCGCAAAACCGAGGCGGAGTATTTTTGCCTGTATCGAAAACTATACATATGTCGCATTTTCGAAAGTATGTTTTTCAAAACAAATGGCAAGAAGTAACAATAGAAGGAAGACCTCTGACGGCTACACATCAAGATATTATCGAAGCTATATTTTTTTGCGCCGAGGATATCAAAGAATTCCAAGGCGGCAAACTTGCCGTAAAATTTGCTCCGGGAAAAATATTAAAACTTTTAGACGCAGGCGAAAATTATACATGGTTATACGAAAAAATAAAAGATTTGACCCTTAATATTATTACAATAAAAAAAATAGGCGATAAAGACCAAATGCCGCCGATTAAACACATCATCGACGATTTTGACAAAACGGATGAATCTATGAATAAAAAATTGCCTAACGGAGAATACGCAAAATACAGGTATATAGTGTTTTCAGAAACTTTTATGTCGTTTTTAAGAAACGATGTATTGCTGTTTTATAAAGACAAAATACCCGCGATTCTTTCTCTAAAAAATCCGATTTTAAAGTCAATAGCAAGATTTTGTTTATCTCATAAAGAAACGAATATGTCGCTCGATGAAGTTTTAGACTCATTGAAAGTAAGCGCGGGAAAAAGATATAGGCGAAAAATTAAAAAAGAAATAGTTGAAAATGCGAATAGTTTATTAAGTTTTGGCATAAAACTTTTAAAAATAAGAACTGGCGATAATGCCGGAAAGATAGGTATTTTCTACAATAAAAAAGATATTTTACTACAACATAATAACCAATAAGCCATTTTCAAGGATTTGCGGCTGGGCGGAACTAATATAATGCCAGAGCGGAACTAATATAATGCCATAAAGTTAAAAAAAACGGCAAAAAGGAACTAATATAATGCCACGCCAAGAGTATTATCAAGATAATACTCAAGACGGAAAACTAAAATTTCCGTCTTGTAAACGAAAATTTAGTTTTCCTTTTAAAAAAAGAAAAAAAGGGGAAAGAGAAATTAAAATGCTCGAATTAAGAGACTATCAGAAAGACTGTTTCGTAGAACTTGAAAAACATTTTATCGCCAAAAACAAAAAAGTCGGTCTGGTTGTAATACCGACCGGCGGGGGTAAAACTATAGTCTTTAATTCATTCATACATAAATATTTTAAAAATTCTTTAATCGTAGCTCACAGGGACGAGCTTCTTTCGCAATCGATAGACAAATACAGACTTGTATCCGACGAAGACGAAGAAGTAAATATAGCGATTTTATCCGGTAAGGCAGAAAACGGCAAAAATCTTTTTTCCAGCAGCGGTAAAAACTATACTGTGGCATCTATTCAATATCTGAACTTAAGAACCTACGAACTAGACGGCAAAAATTACGATTTTGTCGTTATCGACGAAGCTCACCACGCCGCCGCCGATTCTTACAAGTCTGTAATAAAAAAGCTTATCGGTACAAACAAAAACATTAAAATTCTGGGCGTAACCGCTACTCCCTTTCGGTCGGATAAGCAGGATTTAAAAGAAATATTCGGCGATCTTGTTTATAAAATCGGTTATAAAGAACTAATCGCAAAAGGCTATCTGTCTCCGTTAAAGACTTATTTAGTCCCGTTAAACGTCGATTTGGACAAACTTAAAACCTGCGTAATCACCGACGGAGAAAGAGATTTTACAAATAAATCCATATCTGCCGCTTTCAATACTCCAGAGATAAACAAAACTATCGTAAAAAGATGGCAAGAACTGGCATGCGATAAAAAAACGATATTTTACCTATCAAGCCTCGAACACTGCGATTATCTTAAACGCGAATTCGAAAAAGCTGGCGTTGCCGCAGAAACAGTCAAGGGAGCGATGGATTTAAACAATAGACGCAATGTTTTATCCGACTTCAAGGACGGTAAAATCCAGATAATTTTAAATATGAACGTCCTTGCCGAAGGTTTTGACGATCCCGCCGTGGAATGCGTGTCAATTGTAAGACCTACGAAAAGTTTGGGACTTTATACTCAAATTGCCGGACGCGGATTAAGACCTTATTTTTCAAAAACATATTGCCTTTTGCTTGATTTTACCGGCATATCGAAACGCCATAACGTTATGACTGCCGCAGAATTGTTTGGTTTGGACGTAAAAAGAAAAGAATTGAGAAAAGGCGTAACGGTTGGAACAATTAGAAACGAGCGCGGCGAACTGCAAATGAAAGTCTTAATCGGAGACGAAAATCCGGAAGAGTTCGTTTACGACGGCAAAGCCGTTATCGAGAACGCAGTCAAAATCAAAAACGATTACGTTTTGAGTCTTGGATTATCGAGTTCCATTATTCTAATGCGTCCAAGCAAAAATCAAGATAAATACGACATAATAAAAATAGAAATGTTTAAAGACCCAGGCACTAAACGCAATAAATTTAAAAAAATTGAATATCTCAAGAAAGAGATAAACGAAGAGTTCGCTTACGACCTATTATCCGCCGTCTTTGAGCGCAACAGGGACGAATTTATGAGTAATTATGTGCTTGAAGCAAAGAAATATCCCGTTACAGACAGGCAAAAACAACTTATTTTAAAATTTAAAGAGGAAGGATATATATCCGAATCCGACGCAGATTTAAAAAATCTCAACAAATATACCGCAACGGTGGTTATCGCATACGTTTTCGCTTTGCTCGAAGCCGGACTTTTGAAACACAGAAAATCTGCGGCATAAATATAATATAACATTCTTAAAACAAAGTTTTTGTTATGGCTGGCGGGAAAAATAAAAACGGCTTAACTAAAAAATTATTTTCGCAATATTATCTTCTATCCATTTTCTGGTAATTTCCGTAAAAGCGGAATGGGCAGGAGGTAAATCCGCGAACGGCGCTAGCGACGCAAGACCTATTCCGCGCTTTAATGCAGGTTCAAGCGTTAAAATTTGCACATTCGGTATATTTTCCGGCATGCAAATTTTCGGTATAATTCCTATCCCAGAACCTTCTTTAACCATGGTAAGCATTGTTCCCATATTGCTTACGTTATATTTCCAAGGCGGAAGTTTTCCGGTTAAAGATTGAAACGCTTTTTTTACCAAAACCTGACAGTTGCTGTTCCATGTAATCATTTCAGAATATTTGGTTAATTGTCCGAAGCTAATCGATTTTTGAGCAGCCAAAGCATTATTTTTTGATAAAACCGCCACCATATCGTCCAAGATGACTGGAACGGTTTTGAGGTTATTGCACGGCAATGTGACGAATCCCATGTCTATCGTGCGGGATGAAATCCAGTCCCTTATTTCGGTTTCCGTTCCTTTAAATATTTTTAAATCTATTTTAGGATATTTCGACTTAAATAAACGCATTATTCCCGGAAGGAAATTAGCGGAAATGCTTCCAAAACTTCCTATTTTCAATTCTTTTGATTCTATTCCTAAGGAGGTGGTTTCTTCTTTTATCATTTCCAAGCTTTCCGTGATAACGCGGACGTGTTTTAAAACTTTATTGCCTGCTTCCGTAAGGCTAATGCCATCTTTCCCACGCTCTACAAGCTTTATGCCCAATTCATTTTCCAAATCCGATATCTGATGGCTTACCGCAGGCTGAGTAATGAAAAGTTCTTTCGCCGCTTTGGAAAAGCTTTGCAATTCAGCAACTTTGATTAAAGTCGTTAATTGATTTAATGTCATTAGTTTTTTCTCATATTATATAAATATTATTCATTTTACTTAATAATTACACCTAACTTATAATAACAGAATATTAAATTAAAGAAAACATATTTACCCCAAGGCTATTACAAGGCTATTAACACAAAGCTACTACCAATTGAAATTTTATAATAATTTAAATGAATAAGGAGAAAAGCTATGGAAAAAGAACCGCTGATTTTAAACGGAATTAAAGAAAAAACCTATATTTGCCAATGCGGCAAATCAAAAAATTTACCGTATTGCGATGAAACTCACAAAACCCTTTCCGAAAATGTTTCCCCTGCCGTTTTAGAACCGACAGATGAAACATTGTCCATTTGCGTATGCGGAAAATCAAAACATTTGCCGTATTGCGATGCTGTTTTTATAAAGCATGATAAAAGCTGGACGCCCGCCAGTTCCGCCAGGGGCGAAGGGGCTTTATATAACGGCAAAGAAATAGCGTTCACTAAGCAATTAAGCAACAGGCTAGAATATGGGAAAGGAGTAGCTTATTTAATTAAATTAATTCCTCCGGAGGACAAGATGCTTAGAACGGTAGCGGTTGCCCGCTCGGACGAGCATGTTTATATACTTGAAGGCGGATTTTGCGACAAAAGCGGCAGACAAAAATCATTCCCCGGAGATTATATACTGAACCCTGAAGGTCATCCCCATATTAATTTAAATATTGTCGAAACAATCGCTCTTGTAATATGCACCGGAGCTACGGACGAGATAAAAGACTTTACGGTTGTAGACCCGAAATTGTAATATTAACTGTTGTTATTTGCTATACATAAATTCGGAAAGTTTTTCAAAATTCGGCAAAACAAGGTAACTGCCTGAAATAATAATGGCCGGCAATGATAACGGCGCAAAAAATATTGCACGCAAGGTTGAGTTTTCGGTTTTTTTGCGCCTCTTGGCACTGGAGGCGAGCCCTCAGCCCTCCTTAATAACTTAATTAAAAAACTAAATAATAAAAAACACTTGACATAAATTTTATAAATTATATAATTATACATACTAACCGTTTAGCATGTAATTTGAATTTATAAGATTTAAATGTTCGTAATCTTATAAAAGAAGCATTT
>JAJYWW010000048.1 GCA_021791295.1 bacterium
AAATATATAAAAAGCGGTATCTAAGCGGAAGTTTTTAATTTTTTTTAGTTTTATGCTTGACGATATGTTTTTAAAATGCATATAATATGCATTTTAAACGATAAATTTAAATTGAAAAAATAGACTGCATATGGGTATATTTAAAGACCGTCGTTATTATTTTAATAAGTTTTTAAGCGTTCCGATTTATATCAAAATAACCGGAGTTCTTTTTCTTATAGTCGTAATTTTAGAATTTGTAACGATTATTTCTATTTATGTAATTTTTTACAAACAAGATCAGTTGCATCTTAAAGAATCCGGAAATTCGACAGGTAAAACAATCGCCGATATGTCGGAAGATTATGTTGAAAGCAATGATATTGTCCGGCTTAAAGATAACCTTCTGTTTGAAATTAACCATAGTAAAATATTGAAGTATATTATTATAAGGAAAAATAATGGACGGATAATTACCTATGTTTCAAAAAAAGGTTTTAAGATTGAGCAAAAGAGAAATAATAATAATGAGGATTTACCTTTACACATTGTAATCAAACCGCATTATCATGATATAGTCAATTTAAGCTTCCCTATTTTAAACGATGATAAAAGCGGCAGATTTGGACCAATAGGAACCAGAATAGGCACTATTCTAATAGGACTATCATGGGGCATTTCCAGCTATTTTTTTAGAATTATCATTACATTTATTGTCTTCGTATTTCTTCCGCTTGTGATATTTATAATAGTACTTTTCGGCTGGATTTCCTTATCTATTCTTAAGCCTATAACTGACCTTTCTGTCGCAACGGATGCCGCAAAAAATGGAAACTATAATATATTAGTGCAAAAGCCTAAATTTGCCGATGAAAAATTAGCCGGATTGATTGACGGTTTTAATAATATGTTGTCTGCTTTCAAAAAAATTGAAAATAAATGGGAAACGAAGGATTTGCGCAGAAAAGAATTTATTGAGGAAATTATTAAAGCGCAGGAGACCGAAAGGAAGAAACTTTCAAGAGAGCTTCATGACGAAATGGAGCAGTTTCTCGTATATATTAATATGAAATTCAAAGTTCTCGAAAAATTATACGGCATCGGCGAAGAAAACAGAGATATAGAAGAAATGCGTTCTTATATCGAGAAAGAGTTCGACAATATAAAAAATATAACCAAAGAACTAAGGCCCGGCGTGCTTTACGAACTCGGTTTATATAAAGCAATAATGCAGTATGCCGAAGATATAAAATTCAAGCATCATATGGACGTCAAGATATTTACAAGCGGTATGGAGAAATTTAAAGCCGAGGAGTATGTTGAAATAAACATATATAGAATTTTCCAGGAAGTGTTTTCTAACATAATAAGACATTCTAAGGCGACGGCGATAAAAATAACTATAAATTTTGAAAATAGCGTATTCGCGGCAGTCATAGAAGACAATGGAAAAGGATTCAATCTTGGCAAAGCGGATAAAAAAAACTATGAAAATTTCGGAATAATCGGCATGAAAGAGCGGGCGGAAATACTCAGGGGTACTTTAAGTATCAAAACTAAAGCAGGGCGGGGGACTACAATTACTTTAAATATACCTGTATAATTATAAAATAGTTTGATAAATTAGTTATTAGCTAATTATATTGTTTCGAGAGAGAGGAGGGCAATAGAAAACAATAAAAACATACGGGAGAAATTTTGTATGAAAAAAATTACCGTTGCAATTGCAGACGACCATCCTATAGTCATATCAGGGCTTAAATCATTGTTGTCCTTGCAACCCGAAATCGAAATCGTCGGGGACGTCGTCGATATTGATTTGCTTTTCGAACTTATCGAAAAACACAAGCCTGATATCCTGCTTCTTGATATATCCTTTAACGAAAAGAGCAGTCTTGATTATATAAAGGAAATAAAAAACAAATCTTCGAAAACTAAAATATTAATACTTACTATGCACGAGGAACTGTCCCTTCTGCGTGAAGCATTAAGCAAAGGCGCGGCGGGATTTCTTTCGAAACGTTCGATTTACGAAGACCTTTTATACGCCGTAAAATCTATTATTAACGGCGGCACATACATCCATCCGCTAATGGCTGAAAAGCTGGCGCATACCGTTTACGACGGCGGCAGTAACGATATGAACCTAAGCAAAGACCCCGAACAAATTCTATGGGCATTGTTGAGCAGGCGCGAGCAGGAAGTCCTTATCGGCGTCGCAAAAGGGCTTTCAAATAAAGAGATAGGCTTGCAGTACGATTTGAGCGAAAAAACCGTTGCTACCTACAGGCTTCGCGGCTTAGCCAAGCTTAAAATTTCCAATAAAACCGACCTGTTAGACCTCTGCCTTAAATTAGGCTACATAAAATAGAAAAAATCTGTAAGAAATTATCCTACAAAATATAATAAAGTATATTACACGTTCATACCTTATTAATACCCACAATATATAGCAATCTATCCGACTTTATCTTTAAAATCCCAAGTAATAATATATAAATCATATACTTCCTCTCTCTCAAGTTGTAGTATATAAGGTTTCTGGTCTTTGAGCCGGAACTTATGGCCCCGGTTTAAAGACCAAATTAAAACTGGAACGCGGCACTCTAAAACGGCGCGTTAAAAGTTTTAAGTTAATCATTAAATTAATTTTTTGTCATTTTATTTTTTTCTAATTTAACTTTAATTTACGGAGGAGCAGTATGAAAAAAAAGTTTACGGTTTTACTTGTTGCAGTTTTTGTTTTGGCAATGACTGCGATGAGTTTTCCGAAAAAAGCTAATGCAGTTCCGGATTTTGCGCAGAAGTATCATTTTTCATGCGCAGTTTGTCACACGGTATTTCCTAACCTTAATCCGTTCGGAAGGGCATTCTGGAGAAACGGTTTCAGGCTCCCCGGAACAAACGGAACCCCGGCAGACTCAACACAGATCACGGAAGGTATAAGCCTTCCAAATCCGTGGCCGATTCCAATTATGATTGGGGCGACTATTGGTTACCAGCATTATACAAATGAAAACGTAAACCCTCAAACTGATGCGTTTCAGATTGAAGCTGCTCCTATAGTTGCGGCCGGCGCTTTTAAGGTTTATACCCCTTTTGCCAACTCGATTTCTTTTTATGTACATTTTGAATTAGGTAAGGGACCCGGAACACCGTCTTATGCATTAGGGCTTGATCAAGCTGTAGCATCAATAAACGGACTTGGAAGTGGGTTTGGTATTGCTCCGCATCTATTTAACTTAAAGGTGGGACAAGTAAAAACCGCAAGTCCTTATTTCTACAGACAGAACCCATTTGGGTATAGCGGATCGATTGGTGGTGGTCCTGCCGCAAATGGTCAGAATTTGCAAATTGGTTACGACGGTGAAGCAGGTAACTTAATTGCTGCTAGAAATCCGGGTATCGCTCTTTACGGAACGCCGGGTTATCATTTGTGGTATAAAGTATCTGTCACAAATGACGTAGGCGGAAATACTTTTAATGCTAATAATGCTAACGCATCAAATGCAATGGAATATTCTTATGAGTTAAAAGAATATGCACCGACCACTATGGGGCAACTTGAGTTTGGCTATTACGGAGCCTCTATTGGTGAGCCAATGCCTGCAGTTACAGGTTATAATGCCGGATGGACAAATAGAGTTCAGGTTAACGGCATTGATGCAGACCTTGCAAACAATCTTTATGAGATTGGTTTGACATATATGCAGCAGAATGATTCACAGCCGTACGGTCCAAGTGGAATTACATATAATGGCTCAACGCAGACTTCCAACGGATATAGTATGTTTGATGTATACGGAAGATATTTATTGCCACAAGTCGGTAACGGTTTAATGTTAATGGCTGAATATGCCACATATTCATGGACACATAAGGATGCCCAGGAAGCATATAATTTAACATATGGAACATCATGCTCAAATGCAAATCTTTATGGCACCGGATATTTAAGTAACGGATGCAATACGGATGGTGTAAAAGATGATGTTTT
The DNA here is from genome assembly GCA_021791295.1 of bacterium. The sequence continues at coordinate 3,977 of JAJYWW010000048.1, forward strand.
ACTGCAGGCTGAATATAATTTATCTCTCAATGCGCATTTATTTATTAATTATTCATTTGCTAATAACGACCAAGCTAACACATGGGGTGCCGGTCTCGACATGGCATTCTAATTTCATAATACTTATTCATAAAAAGCGGAATGGCAATTCCGCTTTTTATGATATTCATTTTTAATATTGAAATTTAGGAGGAACAGTATGAAAAACAAATTTGCAGTAATGCTTGTTGCGGTTTTTGTTCTGACAATGACTACGATAGGTGTGCCGAAAAAAGCAAATGCAACCGTATCTTTTGCGCAGAAGTATCATTTTGCATGTGCAGTCTGCCACACGGTATTTCCTAACCTTAATCCGTTCGGAAGGGCATTCTGGAGAAACGGTTTCAGGCTCCCCGGAACAAACGGAACCCCGGCAGACTCAACACAGATCACGGAAGGTATAAGCCTTCCAAACCCGTGGCCGATTCCGCTTATGATAGAGCCGGTTATTGTTTATCAGCACTACACGAATGAAAACGTAAACCCGCAAACGGATGGATTCAGCATAGCCGATGTTGCAATGGTTGCTTCAGGTGTATTTAAGATATATACACCTCTTGCAAATTCCATATCGTATTATGTTCATTTTGGCTTAGGCGAACCGGGAACACCTCCAACCCCATCACTTGCAAATCCAGACCCATATTCCATTGGTTTAGCGCAGGCAGTAGCATCAATAAACGGACTTGGAAGCGGGTTCGGTATTGCTCCGCATCTGTTTAATTTAAAAGTAGGTGAGGTAACAACCGCAAGCCCCTATTTCTATAGGCAGGGTCCGCCATTGGATGTCCCTGGAAACATAGTAGGCGGCGGCCAGGGTTTATCGGTCGGCAATGATGGAGAAGGTGGTTTAATTATTCACGCAAGAAATGCAGGTTTTGACCTTTACGGAACGCCGGGTTATCATTTGTGGTATAAAGTAACGGTTACGAATGATGCAGGAAGCGGAGTTGGTGAGGCGGCAGATAATGGCGCTCAAGTAACTAACGCAATGGAGTATTCTTACCAGTTGAAAGAATATGCCCCAATTCCTATGGGACAGCTTGAATTTGGGTATTACGGTGCTACGGTTGCCGAACCTACATCTCCTACTGGTAATGGCATAGGTGCATGGACTAACCGTATTACGGTTAACGGCATCGATGCCGACCTTGCAAACGATGTTTACGAACTTGGCGCAACATACATGGTTCAAAACGACGCTCAGCCGTATGGAAACCCTTCATTACAGTCAACCCCTATAACCCTCGACGGAAATACGGTCGGAAATACTAATTCATCTAACGGATATTCTGAATTTGAAATATACGGCAGATATTTATTCTCGCAGATTGGTAATGGTGTGATGTTATCGGCCGATTACGCCCAATATTCATGGACGCATAAAGATTTACAGGAAGGTTTCTTGGGTAACGGTACGGGCGGCAACGGCTGTCCAGATAACAGCAATCTTTATCAGGCGGGAACATATACCGCTAATGGGGCGGCATGCGTAAACGAAGGCGTAAAAGACGAATTTGCAATTGACCTTAATTACTTATTGGCGTACAATGCCCGTGTATTTGTTTCGTATTTATTTACCAATAAATCTCAGGATGATACTGTTGGGGCAGGCCTTGACTTTGCATTCTAATGAAAAATTATTAGATTTTCTCAAAAGACGATAAGTATAATAAAAAGCGGATTTAAAATCCGCTTTTTATTTCAAATCTATCATATTACCAAAAAAAATTGTTAACGATAAAAATGTATTACCTTAACTTACCGTTAGAAACTATTAAAATTACTTCAACATATTATAAATTCTGAATTCAGAAAGAGAACTTTCTAACGGTGAGTTAAGGTAATAATAAAAGTTATAGCATTTATAAAATTATTTTTTAATTTAATTCAACAGGAGGTAATTAAATTATGCAGGTTAAAAAAGTATTAGCAATATCGGTAGTTGCGACTTCTATTTTAATATTTACCGCTTCGATGAGCTATGCCGCATCGGGCGAGTCTTTATTCACGAGCGAAAGCTGCGTCGGATGCCATGCTATCAACGGAAACGGCGGCTCGGTCGGTCCCGATTTATCGCATGAAGGCGGCAAGAGAAGCCTTGCCTGGATTAAAAAGCAGATAACAGACCCTTCGTCGCACTTTGCGCCCGGTTCTATGGACGGTTCGTCTCCTGCGATAATGCCGGCTACGTCTATGTCCAAAGCCGACCTTAACGCTCTTGCAGGATACATCGAATCGTTGAAATAAATAATACGATACTGAATTGTCGGTATTTTTTTTAGCAGATATATTATGAAAATAGGGAATAGGTATATTTTATAAAAAAATAAGCCGGTTCCCTATTTTGTTTTGAAGATAATAAAATATTTTATGCTTTATCTTCATACTGCAAGTTCCAATAATTCGTCTGCGGAAGAAACATTTTTGCCAAGCTCTTCGTTGTAAACCTCTAACCAACCGACGATTGCTTCCCTAAGGTTTGATTTTAATTCTTCTAAATTATCGCCTTCGGTGACGCATCCGGGAAGAGCCGGAACTTCAGCCCAGTAACCGCCTTCTTCCGCTCCATGAATAACAGCTTTAATTATCATAATAAGACCTTCTTAAATTTATTTGTTTATATTTTAAGTTTACAAGATATATAAAATTTTTCAAATCATTTACCGGGCAAAGGATAAAAACCCTAATCCCGATTTAGAACTATATAATATACAAAAGCGGGACTGCCTATTTTTGCAGAATATAACCATGCTATGGGCATAACGGAACTTGCGGATAAATATCTTACGAGACCTAAAAGCAACAGGGGTTTTAATCCGTCCGTTTTTATAAATTCATTGGTTCTTCTTTTAACCGCAGGAGGCGTATGCCTTGACGATATAAGAGAACTTAAAAACGAAAAAGGAACTTTTAGGCATTACCAGCATTAAAACGATTCCCGAACCGGATACCATAGGAGACTGGCTGAGGAGAACCGATATTAACGGATTAAATATTATAAACTCTTCCGTAATAAAAAAAATAATGGAAAAATAAAAACTTTCAGATGGTCTTTCTTTAATATAGCCGGAAAAATAATAAAGCGTTCCGGCAGGATTATTCTGAAAATAAAAACCGATTTAGATAAATATATTGCTCTTTTGCATTTAAGGCAAAAGATATTTTATGCGTAGGTATTTGTTTATAACTATTAATTTAACATACTAAGGGATAGTCTTGTTGAAAAATACCCAAAAACCGCATATTTTTAAAATATTTTCGCAAATATATTTTTACTATTAAATTAAAACGTAAAATATATATTTAATATAGTTCGATACGGCTTAAATTTTTTAAAAATAAGAATTTAGGCTTTAAAAAAGGAATATTAAATTTCTAAATCGGGATTAGGGTTGTCAACTTTTATTGAAAAGTATTATAAACAGTGCTATAATAAAACTTATCTTAATAAATATCTATTATTTAATTATTGTTGAAAAAGCAGGAGGCATATATGCTAAGTATAACGGCAAACGAATTAAAAACAAAAGGGGCTTCGATTTTGGACAATGAAACCGTTATAACGGTAAGAGGCAAACGTAAATTCGTCGTTATCGATTTTGATTACTATCAGTATCTTAGGGAATGCGAACTTAGCAGGGCAATAGAGGATACGAAAAAAGATATAGAAAACGGAAGGTTTATTAAAGAAAGCGTAAAAAATCATTTAAAAAAACTCCGCAATGGCTTATGATATAATTTTTACCCAAAGCTATACTAAGAAAGAAAAACGTTTTTTAAAGAAGCATCCCGATATATTTAATCAATATGTTAAAACTTTAGAATTGCTTGGATTAAACCCTTTTCATAATTCGCTCAGGTTGCACAAATTGGAAGGCGGCTTGAACGGCCTTTACTCCGTATCTATAAACATACAATATAGGATAACCGTTGAGTTTTTAATCAAAGACGATTCTATTATTCCAGTGGATGTCGGAACCCATGACGATGTATATTGATAAAAAACGCTGATTTATCCTGCAAAGCGTTAAAATTATTTATAGATTTACAAATAATAATGGTTTATGATAAATTGACATAATGCAAATAATGTAAATTATTTTGCTTTTTTTCAAAAAATTATATAAAATACCTTAATTTTTCATAAATAAAGCGCAGAGGCAGACCGTAAAAATGGAAGAACTTAAAAAACTGAGAAAAGAAATAGATGCCATAGACATGCAGCTAGTCGAACTTCTTAACAAAAGGGGAAAAATCGCCCTTAAAGTAGGGCAGGTTAAGTCGTCCAACAACAAAGCATACTACAATCCGGCGCGGGAAGGCGAGGTTTACAGAAACGTCATAAGCTACAACGAAGGACCGTTAAAGGACGAACATCTACAGAATATATTCAGGGAAATTATGTCTGCATGCATAACGGTACAGTCGGGAATAAGAATAAGCTATTTCGGGCCGGAGGGGACGTTCACCCATCTTGCCGCGATAAAAAGGTTCGGCACTTCCAGAATGCTTCTGCCGGTTAAGACGATACCCGAAGTATTTAATTCCGTTTCGAAAGGCCTTTCCGAATACGGCGTGGTTCCGGTCGAAAATACTATTGAAGGAATGGTGAACGCTACGTTCGATATGTTCGTAAACTCAGACGTAACAATAATAGGAGAAGAAGTCATTCCTATAAGCCATTTTCTTTTTTCCAAAGAAGACGATATAAAAAAGGTCAAAAAAATTTATTCTCATCCCCAGCCTTTCGGGCAGTGCAGAAATTTTCTGGAGGAAAATTTTAAAGAAGCCGAACTTATAGAAGCTTTTTCAACAGCAGATGCCTGTATTATGGCTTCCAACGAAAAAGGGGCGGCGGCTATCGCGTCAGAGGTTGCGGGCAGGATTTACGGTTTAAACGTCCTTCTGCCGCACATAGAAGACTACAGTAATAATTTTACGAGGTTTTTGATTATCTCTAACGGAGAGAAAACGCATAAGACCGGCAAAGACAAGACCTCTATTTTATTTTCTATAAAAAATTCCGTAGGAGCGCTTTTTAAAATATTAAAACCGTTTTATGAAAACGAAATCAATATTACTAAAATAGAATCGAGGCCGTCCAAAAAATTCAACTGGGATTATCTGTTTTTTATCGACGTCGCCTGCCACGAATCGGACGAGAAACTAAAAAAAGCGTTAAAATCGATAGGTAAATATACGATATTCATCAAGATTCTCGGCTCATACGAATCGGCGGCAAAAAATATATAAATAATTCTGGATTAACGATTGCGCGGTAATGACAGGGGTAAATGTTTTATGACATTAATGAATTCAAAATCAAGTAATCGATTAAAAGAAAGTTTAGAAAATAACGTTTTCGTCTATACGTCCGAATTGTCTCCCGAAAGAGGCGCAGACCTTTCAAAAATGAAAGGGATTTACGAACTGTTGAAAGACCGCGTCCCCGCTTTTAATATTACCGACAATCAGGGCGCAAATATGAAAATGTCTTCTCTTGCAGGTTCGATTTACATAAAACAGGAGGGAGGAGAGCCCATTTTTCAGCAGACCTGCAGGGACAGAAACCGGATGGCGTTGGAATCCGACCTGCTCGGCGCCGCCGCATTCGGCGTAAAAAATATTCTGGCTTTAACCGGCGACTATATTTCATTCGGCGACCACAAGCATGCAAAAGCCGTTTACGATATAGATTCGGTTAATTTAATCGAAATAGTAAAAGGGTTAAACGCGGGAGCAGATATGAACGGAAATAAACTGAACGGTCCTACGGATTTTTATATAGGGGCGGCGGTAAATCCGGAATCCGTTCCGCTCGAACCCCAGCTCGTAAAGTTTGAAAAAAAAATTAAATCTGGATGCGATTTTTTTCAAACGCAGGCTGTTTTCGATATCGCCAAGTTTGCCGAATTCTACGATTTTTATAAAAACTTTAAAAATATCAAAATTATTGCCGGAATTTATATATTGAAATCCGCTAAAACCGCCCGCTTTATGAATAAATCCATCCCTGGAATTTACATTACCGAACAAATTATAAACGAACTGGAAAATGCTCCAGACCCGTTAAAAAAAGGAATCGAAATTGCCGCTAGAACCGCAAAAGAATTAAAGCCGTTAGTCCACGGAATACATATAATGGCATACGGCATAGAAGATAAAATTCCTCTTTTTTTAGATGAATTAGAAGCAGAAAACTCTTGACATTCGGGCTTTAAAAAGTGTATAATTTTTAAAACACCGATATAAAAATCTCAGGAAAAGGATAAATATTTTATGATGAAAGAAATAAGAATACACGGCAGAGGGGGTCAGGGTTCCGTTACCATGGCATCCATTCTTGCCCTCAGCTTTTTCGACGACGGAAATTACTGCCAGGCGTTTCCTTCTTTCGGGTCGGAAAGAACGGGCGCACCGGTTCAGGCTTTTGCGAGATTTTCGGATAAGCCTATCAGGACTAGGCACCAGATATACGAGCCGGATTATATAATCGTTCAGGATATAACTCTTCTTAAATCCGTTCCCGTTTACAAAGGCATTAAAGACGAAGGCAAAATTCTGATTAATTCCGAAGCCTCAATAAAAGACGTTGCAGGAGAATTAGGCGGCACCAAGGAAGAAAACATAGTAATGTTTCCGGCATTAAAAATAGCCATGAAAATTTTAAACAAACCGATAGTCAACACGACCTTGCTCGGCGCATTCTCGGCGTTAAGCGGAGACGTCACCATAGATT